>CAZFNB010000025.1:0-9999 GCA_964520235.1 uncultured Bifidobacterium sp.
CCCCACCGAAAGCACGATGGCCAGCAGCGTGAGCAGGTTGAGTGTGAAACCAAAGATCTGCATCAGAAACACCGCGCCGATCAACGACACGGGAATGGCCACCAACGGAATCAACACGGAACGCAACGATCCGAGGAACAGGAATATGACGATCGCCACGATGACGAGTGTTTCCGAAAGCGTTTTGATCACTTCGCGGATGGCGTCATCAATGTATTTGGTCGCGTCGTACGCCACGCGTCCGCTCAGGCCTGTGGGCAGGTCTTTTTGGATGGAATCCATCTCAACCCGCACCCGCTTCATCACATCGAGAGAGTTGGCGTTGGGCAAAGTCCACACCCCCATGAACACGGCGCGCTCGCCGCTGAAGCGCACCTCGGAATCGTAATCCTCCGCGCCAAGCGAGACATCCGCCACGTCGCGCAGGCGCACGAGCGTCTCCCCGGACTGGCGTAGAACCAGGTTCTCGAATTCTTCCACCGAGCGTAAATCCGTGTTCGCCGTGAGGTTGATCTGAACGAGTGACCCCTTGGTTTTGCCGATGGCTCCGAGGAAATTGTTGGCCGACAGCGATTGCCGGACTTCATTCGGGCTGATGCCGTAGGCAGCGAGTTTGTCCGGCTTGAGCCAGATGCGCATGGCGAATGTGCGTCCGCCGAGGATGTCGGCGCGTTGCACGCCTTCCAGCGCGGCAAGGCGTGGCTGGACGATGCGGACCAGATAGTCCGTGATCTGGTTCGCTTCAAGGATGTCCGACGTGAAACTCAGGTAGCCGGAGGCGTAGCGTGTGTCGGCGGCTTCAATGTTGATGATGGGAACTTCGGCCTCGGGCGGCAGGTCTTTGCGGACTTGATCCACCTTGGAACTGATTTCCGAAAGGGCTTTGTTCGCATCGTAATTCAACTTGAGCCGTGCGGTGATCGTCGAGACGCCAAGTTTGCTGCTGGATTGCAGGTACTCGATGCCGTCGGCGGCGGCGATTGCGCGTTCGAGTGGTTGTGTTATGAAGCCGCGGACGAGATTTGCGCTTGCGCCGACATACGCAGTGGTGACGGTGACCGTGGCGTTCTCGCTGCGCGGATATTGCCGGACATTGAGCGAGCGGATGGATTGAAATCCGGCGATGAGAATGACGAGGTTGACCACGATCGCCAGCACTGGCCGGCGGATAAAGATGTCGGTGAACGATTTCATTGTTTGCGACGGATGATGGTCGTTGTTGACGGGCGGGCGACTCAGCTATCCGACGGGTTTGGTTTCTTTTCGGATTTCGGAGCGAGCGCGTTGTTTTCCACGACTTCGGAGAGGTTGCGCAGTTTGAAAACGCCGGAACTGGCGACGCGTTCACCCGCCTTCAGCCCGGAAACCACGCTCACGTAGTCGCCCTTTGTGCGCCCGACCTTGATGAATTGCTGCCGGGCAACGAGCGCCGCCGGGCCGTTGGTGGATGCGGGCCTGTCTTCAATGACAAAAACCGAATCACCGTACGGTGCGCTCAAGACCGAGGTCGTCGGGATGACAAGCAGGTTGTCCTCCTCGGGCAAAACGACCTCCAGGCGCACATACATTCCAGGGCGGAGCAATTGCTCCGGGTTGCCGACGGTGGCCTGCACCTTCACGTTGCGCGTTACAGGATCGAGGTCGGGATTGATGGCCGTAAGTATCCCTTCGAAAATTTTTCCCGGATACGTGTCGGCATTGACGCGCACGCGCAATCCGGTCTTGAGCCGTGCCAACGCCTGCTGAGGCAGAGTGGTGTCCGCATACACGGGCAAGAGTGATTGCAGAGAGACAATCGGCTTGCCGACTTCTAGAAATTGTCCTGCGCTGACTTGTCGGATGCCGAGCTTGCCGGCAAACGGCGCGCGGATTGTTTTCTTGGCGATGGTGGCGCGTACCGCGTCTGCATTGGCCTGATTCTGTTTCAACTCCGTTTCAGCCTGATCCAGTTCCGCCTGCGACAGCGTGTTTTCGGCTCGCAAGCTTTTGATCCGCGCAAGATTGGTCTGAGCCCATTCGACCCGCGCCTCCAGGGCGCGAAGTTGTGCCTCCTCCGTGGACGTGTCGAAGCGCACGAGCAAATCGTCCTTGGCCACAGTTGCGCCGGATTCGAAGGCGATGTCACGTACCGTGCCTGCGATCTCCGCTGAAATCGTCACGCCTTGCACGGCGGAGATTGAACCCACGGCCGGAATCATATCCTGCCACTTTTCCTCGCGAACCACGGTGGATGAAATGGTTTCAGGCGGCTGACCGGCGCCTTTTCCGGCGGCGAGCAACGTGCCGATTTGCATCGTTTTGATGCCCGCCAGAGCGGCGATCACCAGCACGACCAGTGTGATGGAAATGATGATGTTCTTTTTCATGAGAATTCTTCAGGAGACTGATTTCTTTTTGTTGGAGGGCTTGCTTGCCGCGGCGCCGGAAAAGAACAGGTCCACGATTCTCTCGGCCATCTTGCGATCAAGGTTCGATTCACGTTCCAGCAGATGCATCATCAGGTAGGCGTTTGCCTGCCCATAGAATCCGAACGCAAGCTTGCGGCTGTCGAACCGCCTGTTCAGTTCGCCCCGCGCCAGTCCTTTTTTAATGACGCTGTGGACGAACTCAAAATTTCGTTCACAACGATCGGAACAATTGAAACCGGATGGCACCTCGCCGGGCGATGCGAACGCCGTTGCGAGTGAAATCCGCATCAGTTCACGGTTTTCGCGGAAGTAATCGAACAGCACGGCAAGGATTTCAACAAGTTGAGACCGCGCGTCCTTTGCTCGATCCACCGCGGTTTGCATCCTGCGATAACGTTCGTCGTGGGCTTCATTGACGAGTGACTGAAACAAATCCGCCTTGTCCGTGAAGTAATAGTAAAGCGTTGGCTTGGACGCGCGGGCGTCGTCCACGATCTGTTGCACAGACGTGGCGGCGTAGCCCCCATGAGCAAAACGCTTGAGGGCGGCGCGCAAAATATCCTGGCGGGTCTCGCCGTTGGCAGTGGGAATGACCATCGAGTTTATGAACCTACCGCACGGTAGGTAGGCTTTCCGCCGCCGTCAAATCCTTTTCTCGTCCCGGACATGGAACTTTCGACCCAGCGCCGGCTTTTTCCAAGCGTGCCTCCGCGGGTCTATTTTCACTCGACAGTTGGGGTGGATTTCTTACCTTTTTCCGCTCAAATGCTGAAAAAAGTAATCGTTACCGGCGGCGCCGGATACAAAGGAACCGTGCTTGTGCCCAAGATGCTCCAGGCCGGTTATGAAGTCGTGGTCTATGACCTCATGCTCTTCGGGAATTACCTTCCCAAACATCCCAAACTCACCGTCGTGGAGGCTGACTTGCGCGACACGGCCAAATACGCGGAGTGCGTGAAAGGTTGCGACGCGGTCATCCACATGGGCTGCATCTCCAACGACCCGAGTTTCGAACTCGATTCCGGCTTGAGCAAGAGCATGAACTACGATTGCTTCGAGCCGCTGGTCATCGCGTCGAAGCAGGCGGGCGTGAAGCGGTTCATCAACGTCTCCTCCAGCTCCGTCTATGGCGTGAGTGACGCGCCCGACGTGACCGAGGAACATCCGCTCCTGCCGCTCACCGAGTACAACAAGTACAAGGGCATGTGCGAGCCGCTGCTCTGGAAGCATCAATCCAAGGATTTCGTCTGTGTGACGATCCGCCCCGCGACGGTCTGCGGTTATTCGCCGCGTATGCGTTTCGATCTCACGGTGAACATCCTGACGAATCACGCCTATCACAAGGGCGTCATCACGGTGTTCGGTGGCACGCAGAAACGTCCAAACATCCACATTGAGGACGTGACCGATCTTTACATCGAGTTGTTGAAGTATCCCGCCGAGAAGATCGCAGGCGAGACGTTCAATGCCGGTTACGAGAACTTCACGGTCGCGCAACTCGCCGACTTCGTGAAGAAGATCGTCGAAGAAGAATTCCCCGCCAAGAAACCCATCGGCATCACCACCACGCCGTCCGACGACAACCGTTCGTATCACGTCTCATCGAAGAAGATTCTCCAGAAACTCGGCTGGGCGCCGAAGCGTTCCATCGAGGACGCCGTGCGCGATCTTTGCCGCGCGTTCAAGGCGAACAAATTCCCGACGAACACGATGACCGACCAGACTTACTTCAATGTGAAGTCAGTCAAGGCGCTGGGGCTGAAGTGACCACCAAGGCAGATTTGGATTAAGAAAAAGATTAAGAGCAAGAACTGCAATGACCGCATCGCTTCCCTCTCTTAATCTTAATCTTAATCTTTTTCTTAATCTCCCATGAGCAACCAACCACTCGCAGTCGTCACCGGCGGCGCAGGTTTCATCGGCAGCCACATGGTGGACCTGCTACTGACCGAGGGCTATCGCGTTCACGTCATTGACAGCTTGATCGGCGGGCGGTTGCAGAATCTCGAAGCGCACAAGAACGAATCGCGCCTCAAGGTTGATGAGCGCGACGTCCGTTCGCTGAAACCGGATGACGCAGCATTCGCCGGCGCGAAATACGTGTTCCACTTCGCGGGCATCGGCGACATCGTGCCGAGCATCGAGCGGCCCATCGAATACATGTCCACGAACGTGATGGGCACGGTTCACACGCTCGAAGCCGCGCGTCACGCGGGCGCGCAGAAATTCGTCTATGCCGCATCGTCCTCGTGCTACGGCCTCGCGCCGACGCCGACACGCGAAGACGCGCCCATCACGCCAGAATATCCCTACGCCTTGAGCAAGTTTCAGGGCGAGCAGGCGGTGTTTCACTGGGGCAAGGTCTATAAGATGCCGGTGAATTCCATCCGCATCTTCAACGCCTACGGCACGCGCTTCCGCACCAGCGGCGCTTACGGCTCGGTGTTCGGTGTGTTCCTCGCGCAAAAGGCCAACGGCAAACCGTTCACGCGCGTCGGCGACGGCAACCAGCGCCGCGATTGGGTCTTCGTGACGGACATCGCGCGTGCGTTTTACGCCGCCGCCATAACCGACAAGTCGCAGGAGATTTTCAACGTCGGCACGGGCAATCCGCAGACGGTGAATCGTCTGATCGAATTGCTCGGCGGCGAAATCGTTCAACTGCCGAAGCGCCCGGGCGAACCGGATTGCACGTGGGCGGACATCACGAAGATTCAGCGCGAACTTGGCTGGTCGCCGAAAGTTCCGCTCGAAGAAGGCGTGAAGATCATGCTCGCCAATCTGAATTATTGGCGCGAAGCCCCCGTGTGGGACGTGAAGAAGATTGAGCAGGCCACCAAGACGTGGTTCAAGTATCTCGACAAGTGAAAAAGACCTCGCAATTCACACAGGCCGAACAGAAGACGTTCGCTCGAAAGATCAAGACGCCGCAGGAACTCCGCAAGATTCTCGGCAACCCGCCGCGCAAGAAAAAGGCCATCATGTGCCACGGCACGTTCGACCTCGTGCATCCCGGCCACATCCGCCATCTCATCTACGCCAAGAGCAAGGCGGATATCCTCATCGCGAGCCTCACATCCGACATTCACATCCAGAAGGCTAACTTCCGTCCGTTTGTGCCGCAGGATTTGCGCGCGATGAATCTCGCCGCGCTCGAGGTCGTGGATTACGTGGTGATTGATCACAACGCCACGCCCATTGAGAACCTCAAGATCATCCAGCCGGATTATTTCGCGAAAGGTTACGAATACAACAAAGGCGGCCTGAATCCGAAAACCAAGGAGGAGAAGGACGCGCTCGACACTTACGGCGGTGAGATTTTGTTCACGCCCGGCGACATCGTTTATTCGTCGTCACACATCATCGAGACGGAGCCGCCGAATCTCGCAGCAGACAAGCTGCACGCGCTGATGCAGGCCGAGGGCGTCACGTTCAAGAAACTTCGCGACACGCTCGCTTCGTTCAGCAAGGCGAAGATCCACGTCGTCGGCGACACCATCGTTGACTCCTACACCTATTGCACGCTCATCGGTGGCAACACCAAGACGCCCACGATGAGTCTGCGGTTCGACACGCAGACGGATTTCGTCGGCGGTGCTGGCATCGTTGCGAAACACATGAAGGGTGCGGGCGCGGACGTGAGTTTCACCACCGTGCTCGGCGAGGATGCGATGAAGGATTTCGTCCTGAAGGACCTTCAGGATTACGGCGTGAAGTGCAACGCCATCGTGGATCGCACGCGCCCTACGACGCAGAAAAATCTTTTCACCACGCAAGGCTACCGGATGCTCAAGGTGGACAAGCTCGACAACCGCCCCATCTCCGACAAGGTGCTGGAGCATTTCAAATCGAGCATCTCCAAAACGAAGGCTGACGCGATCATCTTCAGCGATTTCCGCCACGGCATCTTCAACCGCACCACGATCCCGCCGCTCGTCGCCGCGCTGCCGAAAAATTCTTTGCGCATCGCCGACAGCCAGGTTGCGAGCCGCTGGGGCAACATCCTTGAGTTTCAAGGTTTCGATCTCATCACGCCGAACGAACGCGAGGCGCGGTTCTCGTTGGGCGACCAGGATTCCACCGTCCGCCCGCTGGCCGAGGAACTTTACAAGCGCGCGAACTGCAAATTTCTCATGCTCAAGATGGGCGAGCGCGGCATGATCACCTATCGCGCGCCCGGCAACGCCGTCCGCACGTTCTTCACCGTGGACACGTTCACCGACAAGGTCGTGGACGCCGTCGGCGCGGGCGATGCCCTTCTCGCCTACGCCACCATCTCGCTTGTCGTCTCCAAGTGCATCGTCACCGCGTCCATACTCGGCGCGGTCGCCGCAGCGCTCGCGTGCGAACGCGACGGCAACCATCCGATTGACCCAACGGACGTTCTCAAGCGGCTCGATCACGTCGAGCGGCAGGTTAAATACGAATGAGAGTCATCGTCGTCGGCCTGGGAGTTCAAGGGAAGAAGCGGGCGCGGGTGGCCGGCGCAGAACTCGTCACCACTGTTGACCCGGTCAACGCCGACGCAAAATTCAAAACCATCGAGCAGGTCGCACTCGATTCCTACGACGCCGCGCTCATCTGCACGCCCGACGGTGCGAAGCCAAAGCTCCTGACCTATTTGCTCGGAAACAAAAAGCACGTCCTTGTCGAGAAACCGTTGCTTGGCGAAGAAGGTTGTTCGCTCCAACAACTGCAGGAACTCGCCGAGCGCAACAACACCGTCTGCTACACGGCATACAATCACCGCTTCGAGCCGCACATCCTCCGCCTGAAGCAGACGCTCGACGCGAACTGGCTCGGCAAGATCTATCAGGTCAAATTTTTCTACGGCAACGGCACGGCGCGTGATGTCCGCAATTCCGCGTGGCGCGACAAGGGTTTTGGCGTCCTGCCCGACCTCGGTTCGCACCTGCTCGACTGGACGTTGATGTTGTTCGGCAAGCCGTCCGTTCCGCCACGAGTCTGGGGCGTGCACCGCTTCGAGAACCGCGCATTCGACCACTACCATTTCACGTTTCAGGGCGAACCCGTCATTGATTACGAGATGACCATGCTCTCGTGGCGCAACACCTTCCGCTTCGACCTCTGGGCCGAGAACGGCAGCGTCCACATCGACTGCCTCTGCAAATGGGGCACGAGCACCTACACCGAGCGCCGCCGCGTATTGCCGAGCGGCCGACCGGCGGAAGTCGTCGAGCAGTTGCCGCAAGGCGACCCAACGTGGGAACTCGAATACGCGCATTTCAAAAAACTTTGCCAAGCTCCGGCCAACAACATCGCCAACGACATCTGGATTGACGCGATGCTGGCCGAACTGGGAAAACAATCGCCGCCATGAACCGGATTCAAAGTGGCGGCGACGCCCCGTCGCCGCAGGGTGAATGCGCCGCCCCCGGCGCATGGTTTGAAATGTTGCATGGACGCGACGAGGGCGTCGCGACCACACCAGAGCGACGAGGCGTCGCTGCTACTTTATGATCGGATTTGTCGGACTCTCGCATCTCGGGATCAATTACGCCCTCGCCACCACGGCGAAAGGGTTCGAGGTGATGGCATTTCATCCCTCGCCGGAACTCGTGGCGGATTTGGGCAAAGGAAAATTTCCCATCGAAGAACCGGGGCTTGCCGAACTTTTCACCACGAACAAGAATCGCATCCAATTCACCGCCGACGCGAAGGATTTGTCCGGGTGCGACCTCGTCTTCGTCGCGCTTGATATCAAGACCGACGACAACAACCGCAGCGACACCGGCCCGCTCAGCGAACTTATCAAACAGATCGCGCCGCATTTGAAGAAGGGCGGTTCGCTCGTCCTGTTGAGTCAGGTCAACCCCGGCTTCACCCGCAAGTTGCGCGAGGAACTGCTCCGCGCCAGCGCGGTCGGTGAGGTGATCTATCAGGTCGAGACACTCATCTTCGGTCGCGCCGTCGAGCGTGCATTGCATCCCGAGCGCTACATGGTTGGCGCAAACGATCCGACGAAGCCGCTCCCGCCACTGCTCAAGCAATGGCACGACAGCTTCGGCTGCCCCGTGCTGGTGATGCGTTACGAAAGTGCGGAACTCGCCAAGATCGCCATCAATTTTTTCCTCGTCTCCTCCGTCTCCACCACGAACACGCTCGCGGAAGTCTGCGAAAATATCGGCGCGGACTGGAACGAGATCGCGCCCGCGCTACGCCTCGACGCGCGCATCGGCCCGAAGGCATATCTCACGCCCGGCCTCGGCATCGCCGGCGGAAATCTCGAACGCGACCTCGTGACCGTGAAGCGGCTCGCCGAAGGCTCGCAGACCGACACCGGCATTGTGGACGCTTGGCAGCGTAACAGCGCGCATCGCAAGGATTGGGCGGCTCGCACGCTGCGCGACGCGGCAAAGAAGCGTGGGTTGGACTTGGAAAACGCCGTCGTCGCCGTGTGGGGCTTGGCTTACAAAGAGAACACGCACTCCATCAAAAATTCGCCGTCGCTCCAGTTCGTTGCCGCCATTCCCGAAGCGCGCAAGCAAGCCTACGACCCGGCGGTGAAACTTTCCGCCGATGCGTTCCCGCAATTCCAGCAACTCGCGAGCGCACTCGATTGTTGCCGCGATGCGGACGCGCTCGTGATTCCGACCCCGTGGCCAGAGTTCCGTTCGGTAGATTTGAAAACCATCCGCTCCGCGATGCGCGGAAACATCATCCTCGATCCGTTCGGATTGCTCGATGGTGTGCAAGCCGCCGCGTTGGGATTTGATTATTACCGTCTTGGAGCGCCGGCCTCCGGCCCGGCTCCAAGATAATAACCGAAACGCGCCGGGTCGGAGACCGGCGCTCCACAAACCATGCTCACTCTCAACTCATCCCACCCCACCAAACCCGAGCGCGTCGTCATCATGGGCGCGGGCGGCTTCGTCGGCCGTGCTAGCGCGGACAAACTGAAAGCCGACGGTGCAGATGTCGTAGCGCTCACGCGCAAGGAAGTGGATTTGCTCGCCGCCGATGCTACCACCAAACTCGCCGCGCAACTCACGCCCATGACCACACTCATCGTCACTTCCGCGCTCGCGCCGGTGAAGAACACGCCGATGCTGCTCGACAATTTGCGCATGATGCAGGCCGTCATTGAGGCGGTGAAAGTCAAACCTGTCGTACATCTCATCTACATCAGCTCGGACGCGGTCTATTCCGATTCCGACAAGCCGATGACAGAATCATCGCCCGCCGAACCGGGTTCGTTGCATGGCGTGATGCACCTCGCCCGTGAAGTGATGTTGAAGAACGAACTAGCCGCGATTCCGCAGGCATATGTGCGTCCCACGCTCATCTTTGGTCCGAACGACCCGCACAACGGCTATGGCCCGAACCGCTTCATGCGCTTGGCCAAGGCCGGACAGGAAATCAAGTTGTTTGGCGAAGGCGAGGAGCGTCGCGATCACATCTTCATCGAAGACGTGGCGGAAATCGTCCGGCGCGTCGTGTTGCATCGCGCGACTGGCATCGTGAACGCCGTCAGCGGCAAGGTGACTTCGTTCAAGGAGATCGCCGAGATGGCCGCATCGAAGTTCGAGCCGCGCGTGAAAGTCATCGGCACACCGCGCGTCGGTCCGAT
>CAZFNB010000026.1:0-9997 GCA_964520235.1 uncultured Bifidobacterium sp.
AGGTGGACACCTACCGTTCCGGCGGCAAGGGCGGCCAGAACGTGAACAAGGTGGAAACCGCCGTTCGCATCACACACCTCCCAACCGGCCTTGTCGCTGCGTCGCAAAATCAGCGTTCCCAACATCAGAACCGTGCCACAGCCATGCGCATGTTGATCTCAAAAATTTACGCGCAACGCGTGGACGCGCAGAAAGCGGAGATGGAACGGTTCTACGGTGAAAAAGGCAGCGTGTCATGGGGCAATCAGATTCGCAGTTACGTGTTCCAGCCATATCGCATGGTAAAGGATTTGCGGACAGGCGTTGAAACCAGCAACGTGCAGGCGGTGATGGACGGCGACCTCGATCCCTACGTCAACGGCTGGCTGCGCGCAGGCTGCCCGCTGAAACGGATGCAGGGCGTGAAGGATGAGGAGGAATAAACCAGCACGTGGCAAACATCCTCGATACAATCGTCGAGCAGAAGAAGCTCGAAATCGCAAAACTGCCAGAGCGGCTTATTGCCGCTGGTGATTTGCGCGATGCAATGCTCGAACGCGGAGAGCGGCGCGATTTTCTCGCGGCGCTCCGAAATCCTCGCGCAGGCGGCATTGCGTTGATTGCCGAGGTGAAAAAGGCGTCCCCCTCCGCCGGAGTCATCTGCAAGAACTTCGACCCTGTCCGTATCGCAAAAGAATACGAGGCGGCAGGCGCAAGCTGTTTGTCCGTGTTGACGGATGAGAAATTTTTTCAGGGTTCGCTCGACTACCTGAGGCAGATTCGTACAGCGGTGAAACTGCCGTTGTTGCGTAAAGACTTCATCATTGATGAACGCCAGATTCTTGAAGCCATCGAATGGGGCGCGGATGCCATCCTTCTCATCGTGGCCATTCTGGACGACGCGCGGCTGAAACGCTTCCACGATCTGGCGATCGAGGCGGGATTGTCGGTCTTGGTTGAAGTTCATGACGAGGCCGAACTGGAGCGGGCCATGGCAATTGATGCACCGTTGATCGGCGTGAACAATCGCGACTTGAAGACATTCAAGGTTGATCTTGCCACAACCGAGCGGCTTGCAGAGAAGCTGTTCCGGTCTCACGATCACCGCTCCAAATCACTTCTTGTTGCCGAGAGCGGGATTCACACACGGGCCGATGTCGCACGGTTGTCAAAGTGCGGCGCGGGAGCAATTCTTGTTGGTGAATCGCTCGTAAAACATGGTGATGTCGTGGCTAAAACACGTGATTTGCTTGCTGCCGCTTGAGGTAAAAAACCCGTCACCTCTGCTACTGTGAATGCGGTGCGAGCTTCTTAAGCTTGTCGTACGCTCTCTGATCCTGCGGGTTTAACCGAAGCGCCTCGGCATATTCCACGATTGCGGCCTGGTTTTTCCCCTGCGCAGCAAGAGCATTGGCCAGATTGTAGTGGCCGTCCGCATTGAGAGGTTCAAGGCGAACCAACTCGGCGAAATTGGTTTCCGCCCCCGCAGGATTACCACCCAAGGCAAGTGCGACGCCAAGATCATTTCGCGCGTGAGCGAAGTCAGGTTGAAGCCGCACCGCCACGAGCAATTCAACGATTCCCTCCGCAGCCTGTCCTGATTGAACCAACGCTCCTCCAAGACTGTGATGCGCCTCGACAAAATCGGGTTTCAGCCGGGTGGCTTCGCGATATTGAGCCATGGCCTCCGCCGTCCTGCCAAACCTCGTCAAAACGATGCCATAGTTGTAACGGGACTCGGCATGATCCGGCTTGGAACGAACCGCGCTGGCGTAATGAACCAGCGCCTCCGAAAAATTGCCCTCTCGGACGAGCAGATTTGCAAGATTGTAGTGAGCAGCGGCAAAGGTGGGATGGATTTGCAGGGCTTTACGAAAATGATCGCGGGCCTCTGCAAATCCACCCGAACGAACAAGCGCATTACCAAGATTATTATGGGCAACATAATTGTCTGGAGATGATGCGACCGCGTGCCTGAAAAGAGTTTCGCTTGTCCGCCAGCAGGCAAGTTGCTGTCGCGCCAGAACAATACAACAAGAAATCACGACCACGGCCAGCGCTGACAGAATTTTTGCCTGAAATCGCCATCGCTTCGTAAAATCACAAACACCCCAGACCAGGATCAGGAACATGCCGATCAATGGCAGGTAAGTGTAACGATCCGCGCGCGCATAACTTCCGATCTGCACCAGTCCAATCATCGGAAACAAACCAATCAGATACCAAAACCAACCGACGGCAAAATAGGAACGGTTGTGAAACAATTTCAACGCAACCAGGGTCAATCCCGACAGAATCAATCCCGCGACGGCGAGAACGGCGGGTGAAAATATTTTTGGATAAGGGTAATATGCGGAAAGCCCGACAGGCCAGAATAGTTGTCCAAGGTAATGCACGTACGAAATCACCGCATTCGCCAGCCGGCCTGAGATTGGAAATTGTTCCGCCGTCTGCAACATTCCGCCCTTGTTTTGACCGAACACCCCGATTATGGCGCAAACAATTCCAAGAGCGATAAAAGGGATTTTTTCATAAAATAAAAGTCGGATGGACATGATTCTCGAGCCACGCTCCGATTTCACTCGTTGGAGCGGCCACCAGTCTAGCAAAAGTAAAATCGCCGGCAGCACCATCACCGTTGGCTTGCTCATCAACCCACAGGTGAAGAGAATGATTGCCAGCCAATAAAAGCGATCTCCAAGAAAACCCAGGGATGATGCCGGATGAGCCGCCGCGTTGCGGGCATACCGGGTGTAAACCAGCATGCTTAACATCCAAAACGCCGCGCTTAACGTGTCTTTACGGTCTGCGATCCAAGCGACAGTCTCAACATGCAAGGGATGAAAGGCAAACAACGCAGCCACCATGGCGCAACGCCAAATCGTGCCGGTCAGTCGCCTTAGCACCAGGAACAATAATACGGTGTTGATGCCGTGTAACAAAAGTCCGGTCAGATGATGACCGCCAGGACGCAAACCGAACAACTGGCAATCCAGCATCAAAGATATCCATGTCAAAGGATGCCATAAACCACCCACATCAAGCGTTGTGAACGCCCATCGAAGCCCCTCCCAACTCAAGCCACCCTTCACATGAGGATTCTCATAAACGTATTCGTTATCGTCGAAAGCCACGAAGCCGTTGTAAACCGTGGAATAAAAAGTGACCATTACGAGAACAAAGAGCAGTGCACTCACGAATCCATCCGAGCGTAGAAATGAGCGGTCGGACTCCAATGTTGTCCTGAGCCCGTTTTGAGATTTTTTGAAACCTGACTCTCCTACATGCCGGGTTGAAATTTTTGGATCACGCTTTGCCATCAAGGATCGAAAGTTTGAAGTTCACGTCGGAGCTTGTCCAGCTTGGCACGGGCAATGGCGTCTGTAGGATTGAGCCGGATCACCTCTGAGTAATGAAGAATGGCTTCCTTCTTGTTGCCAATCTGAGACAGCGCATTTGCAAGATTGTAGTGCGCATTGATGTTGTTCGTCTCCGTTCTCAGCACCTGCGTAAAATGCTCTGCAGCCACAGCCGGTCGCCCTAATTGTGCCCAAGCAAGGCCGATATTGTTATGAGCCTGCGCATTCAAGGGGTCGGATTCCAATACCTGCTGATATATCTCCACTGCGTTTTCAAAACGCTGAAGGCCCAGCAACGCATCGCCGAGCTGTGTTTTGGCGGGAAGGTAGTCTGGCTTCAACCGCACAGACTCCACGAAATGCACACGCGCCTCATCTAATCGCCCCAAGGATTTCAAATTCAACCCGAGGTTGTAATTCGCAAACGCGGAATTTGGATCAAGCCGCAAAACTTCACGATTATGCAGCGCCGCCTCATCAATGCGACCAACTTTCATCAGAATTATGGCAAGATTGTAGTGCGCGTTTGTATGACCGGGATTGATTGCAATCGCCTTTTTGTAGGTTGCTATCGCCTCATCATATCTCCCCATTGAAGAGAGCGGCGTGCCGAGATTATAAAGGCTCTCCACGGAATCAGGTTTGAAATTCAAAATCGCGAGATATTGTTTCGCCGCCCCCTCCGGGTCTCCCTGCTCGAACAACACCCGCCCCAAATTCAGTCTGGCAAGCTCGTAATCTGGCAAGATATCCAACGAGGCCTCAAAATGTGCCCGCGCTTCCTTCAATTTACCCGCCTTGAAAAGTGAGATGCCAAGATTATTGTGAGCGGCGTAATTTCTTGCAGTGACGGCCAACGCCCGCCGGAACAAAATCTCACTGTTACGCCAGTATTGAAGTTGCCTGCTCGTCGCGAGCAAGCAAGAGACCGGGCACAATATGAAGAGCGTAACAGCAAGGATACGACCGTGCGGAAGATCCTGCAGCCGCTCGCCCACCCACCAGGCAATCGCAATGAAAAATCCGGTCAATGGCACATAAGTGTAACGGTCCGCATAGGCCTGCTCCCCAACTTGAACGAGCCCGATCACCGGAACCAGCATGCCCACATACCACAACCAGCCCATGAGCAGATATGGACGCCGGTTACGCTGCCAGATCGCCAGAGCTGTAATCATTACCAATACAACCACACAAAGCAGGACAACCATGGCAGGGTATTTGTCTGGATGAGGGTAGAACACCGCCAGATTCACAGGCCAAACCGCCTTTCCCAAATATACCGCATATGAAACAACTGCGTTGCATAGCCGCGCAGACCATGAAACAAATGTCAGGCTAGCCACGGCCCCGGATTTTGCCTGAGCAAAAAAAGTTATGGCACTTGAAGCCAGTGACAATATCAGAAACGGTGTCTTTTCCAAAAGCAGCTTCGCAAACGGCCGATGATGGGACGAGCGTGGATCAAATCGTTGCAAAGGCCAATAATCGAGCAGCAAGAGAACAAATGGAAGCGTTACCAGCATCGGTTTCGCCAACAGACCTGCTGTCATGCAGATCAAAGCCAGCACATAGCCGCCATAACTCTTCCCCGGGGCTTTTCTGGCTGGTGTCATTACGTGACCCAAGTAAAACCAAAGCGTGAAAAAGCCGAAAAACGTGCTTATCACATCTTTTCGCTCTGAAACCCACGCGACTGACTCAACATGTAGAGGATGAAACGCGAAAAGAGATGCCACAAACAGACTCATCCACCGCCTCCCTGTCATTCTCTGCAACACCAAGCACAGCAACACGGCATTGACGGCATGAATTACCGCGTTCGTCAGGTGTGGCCCGCCGGAATTGGATTTGAACAGATTCGCATCAAGCATGTGCGACAACCACGTCAGTGGATGCCAGTTGCTCGCATGAATTGAGGTAAAAGCCCAGCGGATAGACGATGGATTCAAACCTCCCTGAACGTGTGGATTGTCCGTCACATAAACCGGATCGTCATAGTTCACGAATTCAAAATCATGAACTGGCCAGTAAAGAATGACCGTAAGCACAAAGAGGCACGCACACGAGAGAACATCCCGTTTGTGGTGAGGTGCAGTTGCCATTTATCGAGCAATAGTCAAACAACACGACTGACGGCAACAAAAAAGCCGCCCTCTAGGGGCGGCTTGGATATACGAATTCTAGATCAAGCCTTGGATTGGCGATACCGGCCAATCATCAATGCCAGACCGACTCCGATGATTACGACGGATGAAGGCTCAGGCACTACCGAGATGTTGTCAATCAACGTAACATTCAGGAGATAGTCATTGGGATCAGTTGATGAACCTGCATTGGTGTCATCGTGGCCGAAGAAAATGTTGCCACCACTCATTGTAACGGTGCTGAGGTTTATCTTGGCCAATGGCGTACCGTCAATGGACCACGTTGCAAAACCGCCGAAGACGTCAATCGTCACCCGTCGCCAAATGAAGGCTGTCTCGCCGAGATCCGTTGATCCGGTCTGCCCAGGAAACATACCAAGCTGTGCACCCGGTGCAGATTGTGCCGCAAATGCGGCTGTGTAGTAGGCAGCACTGTTGTTGATAGCTCCGGCCGGTGCCTGATATACGGCGTTACCGGAAGCATAGCTTGTTGGAGCCGCAGATGAATAAGCGCGAAAGTCTGAGGCAGAACCACCGTCGAGCGTGGTACCGAAACCAACCCCATTGGCACCAGTGCCCCATACACCCGAACCAATTGTAGCAGCCGTTGACCCAGCGGTGCCGATGCCATACATGGAAAATTGAGTAGTTCCATTCCCACCCGGCCCAAGCGGCCCTGCGTAGTTTTGCCACATGTCAAAACTCACCTGATAGTCCCCCGAAAGACTTAGCCCGATGGGCGATACGCTGAGTCCGCCCAGAATTCCGGACGTGTTGTTGGCGGTCAATTTAAGTCCCCGCGTACCCGTTCCGTTTGGGGCAGCAGGCACACCAATCGTAGAGTAGTCGTAGAAAAAGTCCGCAATGTAATCAATAGACGGGGTGGAATTAACAGTCCAGTTGGCGGTGTCATTTACATTAAAATCCTGCGAATAGAGAGCACCACGCGAGCTTTGCACGGCAAGCACCAAGGAGGCAGCAACCGTTGAACAGAATACAATTTGGGGTTTCATAAAATTTGTTCCTTCTGATTTGTTTTTTTCTTTATCCAGCCAACTCAAAAAAAATGCAAGGACAAACTGTTCACATGTCCATGTCTGGTAGGGGGACAAACCATGTAACTTCGCTTGCTTGAAAACTGTGTGTCGGGTCAAAGCCGGATTCCCTCGTAGATTAGAGGCCGGACACACAGTTTTGCGGTTGCTTGTTTGCCTCACAAACAACTCAAGCCTCTTCAGCAACCGCTCTCACCAAGAACCAAAGTTCCAAAGCGATCCCAAGTTATCAATATTTGACCGTCACCCACTTCTGGCTCTTCGAGCTCGCCAGAATCGCTTCGCAAATCGCCAGCTCGTCGTGGCCGTCCTGGAACGTGCTGAAGTCCCCTTTCTCTTTCCCGGCAATGTGTGAATAGACACGCAGCAGGAAATTCTTCAAACCGTCCGGATACGCCTCGGGATGGCCGCCTGGATAATGCGCGTATTTGCGAGCACGGTCGCTGAGCAGCGACGGGTCTTTGATAAGCAGTTCGTTCGCCTTCTCGCGATAGCCGACCCAGAGTTCGTTCGGGCGTTCCTGATCCCACACGAGCGATTTCTTCGAGCCAGACAGCTCATAGAACAGACGGTTCTTCCGACCGGCGAAACATTGCGACACGCTGAACGATCCGTGCGCGCCGTTTTCAAAGTGGAACAGCACACTGGCGAAATCCTCGGTATGAATCGGCATCGGCTCGTAATCGGAAGGCTTGAGCATCTTGCCGGAGTAAGTTTCCACCTGCTTCTTCGGCTTCATGCGATGCTTGTGGATCGTCTGAAAGTCCGCGCAGACCTTCGTGATCTTGAGGCCGGTGATGAATTGGATCGCGTCGCACCAATGCGAGCCGACGTCCGCGACCGCGCGCGATTCACCGCTGAATTCGGGCACGAGCCGCCAGTTCCAATCGGTCGCGAGATACAGCCAGTCCTGCGTGTAACTGCCGGTGGCGTGGAAAACGTCGCCAAGCTTGCCGGACGCGACCTGATCCTTCGCCTCCTGCACGAGCGGATAATAGCGGTAATTGAAATCAATCGCGTTCACGACGCCGGATTTGGCGGCCAGCTTGACAAGTTCCTTGGACTGCCTGGTCGTCATCGCGAGCGGCTTCTCGGAGATGACGTGCTTGTCCGCCGCCATGATTTTTTTGCTGATCTCGAAGTGGACGTGGTTGGGCGTGCAGTTGTGGACGACTTCGATCTCCGGGTCGGCGAGGAAGGCGTCCACGCTGCCGTAGGCCTTCGGGATACCGAGTTGGGCGGCCTTGGCCTTGGCGAGATCGTCGTTCGCCTCGCAGAGCGCGATCATTTCCACGAAGCCTGAGCGCCGCGCCGCCTCAACATGCGCCGGCCCGATAAATCCTGTGCCGATGATTCCTGCTTTGATGGTTTTCATGTGTCCCTTTCGCCCGGTGGTTGGTTGATAAATTATTTCGACGGCACTTTGACCCATTTGCCGGATCTGGCGGAATTTTCCACCGCCTCCAGCACCCGCTGATTTTTGACGCCATCCTCGAACGTCGGCTGCACCGGCTTGCCGTCCACACACGCGTTCACAAAATCCACGATTGTATGAATGAACGTGTGTTCGTAACCGATGATGTGCCCCTCGGGCCACCACCCGCCAAAATGCGGATGCACTCCGCCACCCTTGGTGACAAGAATGTCGCGAAAACCCTGCCGATCCTTCGGGTCGTCGTTGTTGAAGAACTTGAGGCGGTTCATGTCCTCAAAATCGAAATACAACGAGCCTTTGCTGCCGTTGATTTCGATCTCGATGTGATTTTTGCGTCCCATCGCAAAGCGCGTCGCTTCCAGGTTTGCCAGCGCGCCATTTTCAAAACGACCAATGAACAGCGACGCATCATCCACTGTCACCTTGCCCATCTTGCGCGCAGCTTTGGCCCCAAGCCCCTGACCTTTGCCGGCTTCATCAGGCAGCGGGCGCTCCGTGACAAAAGTGTTCAACAACCCGCAAACCTCCAGGAACTCTCCCACCAGATACCGTCCGAGATCAATGATGTGAGCGTTGATGTCTCCGTGCGCGCCGGTACCACTGACGCCCTTCTGCAAACGCCAGACAAGCGGAAACTCCGGGTCCGCCGGCCAATCCTGAGCGTAACGTGCGCGAAAATGAAAAAGCCTCCCGAGCGCACCCTCCGTGATCATTTTCTTTGCCTGCGCAACAGCCGGGATGCGGCGGTAGTTGTGGCAGACCATGTGGACGACTTTTGCCTTCTGCACCGCTGCAAGCATCTGCTCGGCCTGCTTGACAGTGAGTGCGAGCGGTTTTTCACATAAGACATGTTTCCCGTTTTGCGCCGCTGCTATCGCGATCTGCGCGTGTGAATCATTTGGCGTGTTGATGTCCACCACATCAATCAGCGGATTCTCAACCAC
Source organism: uncultured Bifidobacterium sp. (assembly GCA_964520235.1). Classification (GTDB taxonomy): domain Bacteria; phylum Verrucomicrobiota; class Verrucomicrobiia; order Limisphaerales; family JADLHS01; genus JADLHS01. Next base: position 8,920 of record CAZFNB010000026.1, read on the forward strand.
CTCGCGCCAGTCCGTGGAAGCATTCTGCCAGCCGAGCTGGACACGCGCCGATTGCACCGCAGCGGCATCACGCCCGCAAATGGTGTGCAGTTCAACATGGGCCTTGAGCGGAAAAAACCTCGGCGCCTGACGCCACGCGTTGGAGTGCGCCTTGCCCATGAACCGGTGACCAATCATTCCGACGCGCAGAGTCCTCGCCATATAAAGTAGGGGTTGAATTGATTTTGGCCGTCTTTATAGTGGCAGCGAATTTTCAAGTCAACGGATGACTTGCATCCCGTAAATTATGCCCTTCACCGCCGCCGAAATCGCCAAAGCCCTCCAAGGAGAGGTGTTAGGCGATGATTCCGTCATTCTCAACAGCTTTGCCCCGGCGGATTCCGCCAAGCCCGGCGACCTGACCTTCGCCGAAAATCCCGAGTTCTTCGCCCGGGCCGAGCAAAGTGCCGCGTCAGCGGTCATTGTCTCCGGTGAGTTCACCTCCGCAAAAAAGACGCTCATCCGGGTCCGCAACGCCCGCGTGGCATTTGCCAAGGCACTGGAACTCTTCTTCCCTGAGACCGCACAACCCGCCGGTGTTCATGCCACCGCCGTTGTCGCCAAGTCCGCACAAGTGGATGCCACGGCGTTCGTCGGTCCACACTGTGTCATCGGTGAAAGAGCCAACATCGCAGCGGGTGTTGCACTACTCGGCGGCAATCACATCGGCGATGGCTGCAAGCTGGCGGAAGGCGTGAAACTGTTTCCAAACGTGGTGCTGTATCCACGCACGGAACTCGGCAAACGTGTCCGTGTTCACGCCGGAACAGTCATCGGCTCGGACGGTTTCGGTTACGTGCTCGACACGGGCACGCACCGCAAGGTACCGCAGATTGGTAATGTCATCGTCGGTGACGACGTGGAGATCGGAGCCAACGTGACAATTGATCGAGGCGCGCTCGGCCCGACGGTCATCGGCAAAGGCACGAAGATTGATAACCTCGTTCAAATCGCGCACAACGTTCAGATCGGCGAACATTGCCTCGTCATCGCCCAGGCCGGTGTGGCAGGCAGCACCAAACTCGGCAATTACGTCATC
>CAZFNB010000027.1:0-9693 GCA_964520235.1 uncultured Bifidobacterium sp.
GTTACGGTGTGGACAGGAAATATCCGGACATCGTCTATGTGCCCGAGGACGCGCATTTTGATCTGCACACGCAGCGCGTGAGCTGGGAGAGAAGCGGGCGCGAGTGTTCGATCAAGCTGTTGCCGGAAAAGACGTACGTGCGGCCGTCCGGTTACAAGGTGCGGATGGAGAAGCCCGCGGTGAACCGCGCGTGGCGGCTTGTCGGCACGCGCGCGGAGGGGCTGCTCTGCCACAAGCCTTGCACCGTTTCTGGCGGCGGAAAATCCGAAATCTCGAAGCCCATCACCGATGCGATCCTTGTCGGGCCGGTGTTCGTGTCGGATTTCAAAAAGGATTTCGATCTTGTGGCGGAATTGATCGAGCGCGATTACAGCACGCGGTTTGTGGACGCTGCGCGCACGGATTCCCGCCCGATCCTCAGCAGTGAGCGTTCGCTCGGCTCCGTCATCAAATTGCTCACGCCGGACGAGCACGACTACAAACCGGAATACAACGCGTGGCTTGAGAGCGTGCCCCAGCACATCAAGGAACTGGTCTTTGTGGTGAAGCGCTGCCACAAACCCGGCTGGGGCACGGACTGGCGGGGGCATTTCAGCGTGGACATCGTCAACGGCACGCCCGCCAACGAGTTGAAATGCGACAACCGCAAACTCGTCACAACGTATCTGCGCGTGGGCTTCGATGGCGACGGCGCCTGGCGGACTTTCGGGTTGCGAAAGGATTTCAACCCGGCGCTCAAGATTCAGGCCGAGGATGACATCACCGCGTCGGTGGTCGTGCCCCCCGGCTTGTTCAAAAACCTCCCGTTCGTGGACACGGCCAATTCCCTCAAGTTCGTCCAGAACTGCGAAGCCCGCCTGTTTCAGCGCCCCGATGACGCGATCCACGTCGGCTACGACAAGGTGACGGAATCGGATTTTGCGCGGACGGACAATTTCTTTTCCAACTATGAGCCGTTGCCGGCGAAGGCCGCCGGAGAGATGATCGAGGAAGCGTTGCGCTTTCATCAGTTTACCCCGCCGATGAAGTCGTTGATCGAAAGCGTTGCCGCCGGTGCGCAGAGCGGTTACTTCGTCTGCTCCGCGAATCCTCGCATCGTGGACGGCAAGCCGACGAAGAATCCGCGCTATCTCCAGATCCGTCCCGATCTGCTCACGCCGCGCGAGGTGCATCTCGCGCGGATGTCCGCGCGCCTTTATCGCCGGCTGCCGGCAAATGCGCCGGTGCTCAACGCTGTGGCCGCAGTTCTGCCGGGCCGTCGCAACAATCCGCCCGAGCCCGGCGTGCGTCCGCTCTCCTGCTACAATCCCATCCATTACTTCGAACTGCCCGAGCTGTTCATGGAGTTCATTTGCAGCATGACGGGCAAATCGCCCTCGACGACGGGTGCGGGTTCGGAGGGTGCGCTCACGAAAGGGCCGTTCAACGCGTTGCCGCCGATCATGGATCTCAACAATGCGCTCGAGCCCGGCGTGCGTCCGCTCTCCTGCTACAATCCCATCCATTACTTCGAACTGCCCGAGCTGTTCATGGAGTTCATTTGCAGCATGACGGGCAAATCGCCCTCGACGACGGGTGCGGGTTCGGAGGGTGCGCTCACGAAAGGGCCGTTCAACGCGTTGCCGCCGATCATGGATCTCAACAATGCGCTCGTCTCGTTCATCCTCACGGGTCATCGCGCGTTCGTCACTGCGGCGGGATACGTCGGCCCGAAATTGCGCGTGGATCACGATGTCAGCCTGCTCGTGCCCGAGGTGTGGTGCCGCATGACAGCCGAGGAACGCGACCCGAAATTCCTGATCGAAGATCTTTGCCTGGAAAAATGCGCAGACAGGCAGCATAAGGGAAAACCCGTCCTCGCCAGCCGCCTGGGCTACCGGATCAATTCACGATTTGTGCGAAAATACTTTGGGCGCGTGTTCAATCATCCCAATGCCGTGTTCACCGAGGAGATGCTGAAGCCGGAGCTGCAAAGCATGGACGTTTTTGCCGACAGCATGGAAAACATCATCGCCACGCAGAAGCGCGTCGCAAAAATGTATTTTGACGACGGCAGCATCGCGCAGGCGTGTCCGCCGTTGCGCGCGTTGCTGCACATCATGTTGAACGATTCGTGGGAGGGCAAAGGTCTCGACGATGGCGGGTTCAGAAAATTGTTCACGCGAGAGACGTTGCTCGCGAGCGACTGGTACGCAGCACGGTTGAAGGCGAAGCAGGCCGTGGATAAAAATCTATGGCGGCGACACGTCGAATATCTTGATCGCTTTCTGAAGCGCGCGAGTCATGCGGACGAGGCGGCACGACTTGGCGTCGCCGGACGGCTGGCACTGGCCCGGAAAACCCTGGAGCAGGTCGAAGCCGAAGATTATCTGAAGAGTCTCTCGGGCACGCTGGGTGCGGAGCCGGTTGAATCGTATCTCAAACAGGGCGCGTAACGATCACTTGCGGTCGTAATCGAAGGTCAGAACCGTCTTCGTCCGTGCGCGGCGGTTCTCGATCTCCAATGTGCGGATCTGATAGCGCCCGTTGACTTTTTGTACGTCCGTCGGCTCGAATATCTTCAACTTCTCGCTTCCAACGTAAGCTTCGGCCTCGACGATTCCGCCCGTATCAATGTCAATCCACGAGATGACCCGCGTGTAACCGTTCGTGCCCGGTGAGGGATTCGTGCTTTCAAGTTTGTGACAGGACTGGCTGCGATGAACGTGATTTGACAACAGCCGCTGCCCGGGCCAGTGAAGAAATTCGAGGCCCAGGTCGGCCACCCAATAATCCGAGCGGGCAAAAGGAGTCATCGTTTGTTCCGCATTCAGCGTGACCACGATGTTGGTATCCGCGCCGCAAAGCCGGTATTCATTCGGCTGGCCCGGCGCGTGGATGACGGTCAACGTCGCAGCATAAAAATCGTTCGTTGTGCGTGTGGCGTAAACTGTGGCCCAGTTCGAGGTCGTGAGCGTGTTGGCGAGCGCAAACGGAATTTCCGCGAGCTTCGTGCGGCCGCGATTCGTGTAGAGGGTCAGCGTGCCTTGTGCGGTTTCGGTGAGTTGCAGTTCGCGAACGCGTTCCGCGATGCGCCGGCCTTCGGCGAGCGCTTCGGACGGATCAGCCGCGCCGCCAAACGCGCGCCCGCAGACAGACAGGAGGCAAAACCATGCGAACAGACGCTTCATTTGGATTCCAGCGCGGTTTTCACCACGTCTGAAATATGGCTGACGAAATGGACTTTGATCTTGTCCCGCGCTTCCTTCGGCACTTCGAGCCAGTCGGATTTGTTCTGCTCCGGCAGTATGACGTGTTTCACGCCAAATCTGACGGCGGCGAGCACCTTTTCCTTCACGCCGCCCACGCGCAATACGCGCCCGCGCAGGCTGATCTCACCTGTCATGGCCATGTCCGAACGCACGCGGCGTTTGGAAAGCAGCGACGCGAGCGCGGCAACGATGGCCACGCCTGCGCTCGGGCCGTCCTTGGGAGTGGCACCGGCGGGGACGTGAATGTGAATGTCGTTGCGCGCATAGTCCGCAAAGTCGAGTTCGAGCTTCTCGGACTGGCTGCGAAGGTAGCTCAAGGCGGTCTGCGCGCTTTCCTTCATGACATCACCGAGCGAGCCGGTGAGCAGCAACTGCCCCTTGCCGGGCATCCGCGTGACTTCGATGAACAACACTTCGCCGCCCGTGGGCGTCCAGGCCAGGCCTGTGGCGATGCCGAACTGCGGAATTTTTTCCGCCGTCTCGGCAACGAACGGCGCATGGCCGAGAAAATTGGTGAGGGCGTCGCGCTCGATTTTCAACGGGAGGGCGTGACCGTTGTGACTGGAAATCTTGCGGGCGGCTTTGCGCGCGAGCGCGGCGATGTTGCGGTCGAGTTGCCGCACGCCGGCCTCGCGGGTGTATTCCTGGATCAACCCGCGCAACGTCGCGTCGGGAATCGTCACGTCGCCCCGCGTCAACCCATGTTCCTCCAACTGGCGTGGGACAAGGTATCGGCGCGCGATCTGAAGCTTCTCGGATTCCGTGTAGCTCGGGAGTTCGATCACTTCAAGACGGTCACGCAGCGCGGCATGAATCGGATCAAGCCAGTTGGCCGTGGTCAGGAAGAGCACGTGTGAAAGATCGAACGGCAGGTCGAGATAGTGATCTGTGAACGTGCTGTTTTGTGCCGGGTCGAGCACTTCCAGCAACGCGGCTGCCGGGTCGCCTCGAAAATCCGCGCCCACCTTGTCGAGTTCGTCGAGCAGGATGACGGGATTGTTGCTTTCCACGCGGCGCAACGTCTGGATGATGCGGCCCGGCATGGCGCCGACATAGGTGCGGCGGTGTCCACGAATCTCGGCTTCGTCCCTCATGCCGCCGAGCGCGATGCGGGCGAACTTGCGGCCCAAGGCATCGGCGACGCTTTTGCCGAGGGAGGTTTTGCCGACGCCGGGCGGACCGACGAGGCAAAGGATCGGACCTTTGATGGCTTTCTTACGCTTGAGGACGGCGAGGAATTCAAGCAGGCGGTCTTTGACTTTCGTGAGACCGAAATGTTGCTGGTTGAGGATTTTCTCCGCTTCATCAAGGTCGAATTTGTCCTCGGTGCTTTTTTCCCATGGCAGGTTCAGTATCCAGTCGAGGTAGTTGCGCGCCACGGGATATTCGGCGGCGGCGGGCGGCATCTGCTGAAGACGTTCCAGTTCCTGTGTCGCCGTTTTCTTCACCTCGGCGGACATCGGGGTCTGCTCGATTTTTTCGCGAAGCGATTTGATCTCGCCGGAGTTCGGCTCGGATTCGCCAAGCTCGCGCTGGATGGCGCGGAGTTGCTCGCGGAGAAAATAATCGCGCTGCGTCTTGGCGATGGTGCTGGCGACGTCGCTCTGGATTTTGGAACTGAGCGTCAGGACTTCGTGCTCGCGATTGAGCATGGGAAGCAGGCGCGCGAGGCGGTCCTTGACGGATGCGGTCTCCATGAGGGCCTGCCGGTCTTCGAGCGAGAGGTTGAGATTGGCGGCGATGAGGTCGGCGAAGTGGCCGGGGTCCTCGGTGTTGAGCGCGGCGACTTTGACCTGCTCGGACAGAGCAGGGGAAAGCTTGATGATCTCCTGAAACTGCGCCTGCGCGTTGCGCATCATGGCAGTGACTTCAATCGAGCTGTCGCGGATGTCGCGGATGAGGTCGAACTTCGCACAGAGATATGGTGAGACGGTGATGTATTCCTTGAGCCTGATGCGCCAGAGACCCTCGACGAGCACGCGCGCGGTGTTGTCCGGGAACTTGACCATTTTGGCAAGACGCACGACGCAACCGACTTCATACAAATCCTCGGGCGCAGGATCGGCGACCTCGGGGCGACGTTGGAGGAGCGTGCCCATGAGCCGGTTTCCGCTCACGACGTCGTCAATCAGCCGGATGCTGGAGGGAGTCTCCACCAGCAGCGGCGCCACGGCACCGGGAAAAATCACGATGTCCGAAAGGCCGAGAATGGGCAGTTGCTCCGGAAGCGAGCGGGAGGAAATGCGTGACGGCTCGTCGGGGTTGCCCGGCGCGCCGAGGATGCTGACAAATTCCGTGTCCGAGGAAGTCATCGGGGCAAATGCTAACAAGTTCGATGCCGCATCCCAACAAAATCTCTGGCGGACGGGGAATTATTTTCCGTCGGCGATGGGAACTTTTGTTGCCTTGGGTTGAGGCGCGGGCGCGGCGACGGGGACATCAATGCGAAGAAATCCATTGAGGTATGCGGCCTTGGCCTGTCCGAGATCGTAGCCGGGCGGCAGTTCCAACACGCTTTCAAACGGCCCGTAATTGATTTCCATCACGAGGAAACTGCATTTGGGCGCGCGGCAGCCATCGGGCCGGTCGCCGGAAATTCGCAGGCGGTTTCCCTCGACGGTGATTTCAAGATTTTCACTGCGCATTCCCGCAAGCTCGACCTTGATGACGAGTCCGCTGTCGGTGACATAAACATCAGTGTTCGGCACCCAATGACCGTTTGTGGAGGGTTCCCGTCCGCCGCCCATCGTCGAAGCGCGTGTCGTGAAGTGAGTCGTGGAACTGATTTTGGTGACGGCCATGTCAGTGCGAAGCTATCCCAGACGACTTGTCGGCGCAAGCGTCGGGTCTAATTTTTATTAGGCAGGAACGTTCTCCGTTTTTGCGGGCATGAAAAACAACCCGTGGCTGGACTGATCCAGTGTTCACGCTGGCACAGCCACAGTGCGAGTGTCTGGAAAAGACGGATTTACGCCGGAGAAAGCGTCCCCAGATCAGGGCGGCCGCGGCCACGCCGACTATCGCCAGGGAAACGGGTTGCTGCCAGTTCACGCAGCCAACATACCTGCGAATCGTGGCTGTGCAATCAAGTTTTTGGCGGCCCGGCTTTGTCTGTGTGCCTGCTTGTGAGGATTGATTACAACTCGTCTTCACGTTCGCTGAAGAACAACTGATGCGCCCGGTCGTAATCCGCTTCGGCCACGAGCACGCGCGCTTCACGATTCAAATCACCGTCATCCGGCGCGGTCATATCCACAAATTCCTGCGTGGCTGTGATGCCGTGCTTTTCGAGCATGACAACAAGCAACTCTGTTTTGACAACCGTGCCGGTGAAAAAATGTTTCACAAAGATTTCAGATTGAGAACCGGTGGAGCCGTGCGCCGGACACATGAACATGCCATCGCTGCGGGTGCTCGGGGCTTGAATAGTGCTCCAATCCGGGCGTCACTTTAATTGGTTGCATGAAAATTGTCAGAGACAAAAAAGGCTTTACGCTCATCGAACTGCTCGTGGTCATCGCCATCATCGCGATTCTTGCGAGCATGTTGCTGCCAACGTTGGGCAAGGCCAAGGAGCGTGCGCTCACGTCACAATGCGCCAACCAGCTTCGGCAGCTTGGTTTCGCCATGCAGATGTACGGCGAGGACAACAACAATCTCCTTCCGATGGCCAACGGCAGCGTGCCTTGGAACAGCACAAATCCCGTTCCCTGGATGCGCCCGCTGATGGAGTACTATCAGACGACTAACATTCTGCGCTGTCCTTCCCTGAGCCGGAATTATGAAAAGTCGCCCTACAACTATTTCATGGGAGACCGCGCGGTCTTCGTCAAAACGGGCAGTCATGGCAGTGTGAAGCTTTCCAGCGTGAGGTTCGGTACGCAGTACATCCTCAGCGGCGATTCCAACTTCCCGTTCATCCCCGATGATGCCGACCAGGACAATTACACGCAGGACACGTTGTTCGAGTTTCAGTCACCAGCTCACGGCGGCACGGTCAATATCCTGTTCGCCGATTTTCACGTGAAGGCTTATCGCAAGTTCAACCCGGGTGAAATGACCTACTCCTTCAACAACCAGGGAGTCGCGTTCAACGATCCTCCGGCGCAATACTGAAAAGTCATCAGCGTGTGCGCGCGAACCACGCGCGCCAGAGCCAGTCGTTCCGCGCCGTCAGCCATATCAATGCGCGCTGGCTCAGGGGCGAAAGCATCAACGATTGCAGCCTTCCAGCCCACGTCAGCCGGCGACGAAAGGCTTCGTCGCAATTGTTTGCCACGCGGCGTCTCGTCCGTTCCCACGAAATGCTTCCGAGACTCCACTCCATCAGCGGCGCGATGGATAGTTCAGCCGACTCAAGCGCCATGGACATGCCGTTGCCTGTCACCGGCGGAATCATTGTGATCGCATCACCGATGCAGCAACCGCCATGCGCCGATGCGGAATCCGGTTTCAATGACAACCCGGCCACGGAACAAAAAGACTCCTCGATCAATGAAGCGCCGGACAACCGCTCTTTGAGTCTTGAATCTTTTGGGCCGCTCAAAATCTCACGCCAGTTTGTTACGCCGCCTTCCTCGCCCGCGCGGCGACGAAACAATCCGCATACGTTCACCGTGTCATCGGGCAGGCGGCACATCCCCACGTAACCGTCCGGTGAAACGTGCATCTCCAGATCGGCGGACAAACGCACGCCGCGCGCGTGCGTCTTCAAACCAAACCATCGCCAGCCGTTTTCTGTCGGTGTCGCGCGACGACCCGTGGCGCGGACGACGCCATCGCATTCTGCCGTTTCATTCCAGCGCCGGCCTTCACGCAATTCGCCACCGAGCCGGCGAAGTTCCCGCGCGAGCGTGTCGTCGAGCACGAATCTGGAAATACAAAGTGCGGGTGCTGGAAGCTGTTTCACGCCCGATTCCGAGCGGCAATTGAAGAACGCCGCCGTCTGCGCCGATGTTGCGCCTGCGCGCTCGATCAGTTGGAATAGATCGAGCCGGCGCAGCGTTTCCAGTCCGCGTCCGCTGATGAATTCGCCGCACACGCGGTGACGCGGAAAGCGCCCAGCCTCCCACAGTGTCACGGGCACGCCGCGTTGACGCAGCGCGATTCCGAGCGTCAATCCAGCCAGCCCGCCGCCGACAATCGTGATGGGTTTTGGCTCGGTCATGCTGTCATTTGTTCCGTTGCGCGACGAACAGATGGCTGAAAAAGCCCGCGCGTCTTTCCGTCAACGTCCAATCGTGGCCGGCAGGCCAAAGCGCGGAAAGCTCCGTGCCCGAGAACCCGCCGCGCACGCTCACCACGGCATCGTGGCGCGTCACACGATTGCAACCGATGAGCCAGAGCCATCGTGCTGCGAGCAGCGCCCGCCGGTTCCGCCCCGGCTCGACGGCCACAAACAGCCGCGTGCGTTTTGAGATCGCGTGCAGCAGTTTTGCCAGTTCCTCGTCGCCAAAATGATGCAGGAAGAGAGTTGCAGTCACTGCGTCCACCTGTGCTGTGGCAGTCTGATCTGCCCACTCGAAAACGTCCGCGACTTCACTCGAACTCCTCCAGCCGAATGCTGCAAATTTCCGGTGTGTGTTTCCGTCGGTCAATTTTTGACGGTCAACCAGCGTCGCGCTCACATTTTTCCATCGCGAAGAAATGCGTTGTCCCACGTCGAGCAACACCCCGCCGTCGCCCGCGCCGATGTCCGTGATGCTCCGAAGCTCCCGCCCATCCATCGCGGCCAGCAGCGCGCCGGCGAGGAGCGCGGGATTTCGCATCCATGCGTTGACGCGGCGCAAATCGCGTCGCGAGCGGACGGCGCGCGGATCATCCGGCGGCAGCACATCGAGCAATTCAGGTTGGACGATTCGTTGCACGTGACAATCACGTCCGTTTCACTTCCAGCAGCGCGCCGTGACAACTGAAGCCCGCGCCGAAAGATGACATCCACCACAAACCATCCGGCACGGTGTCGTTCAACGCGGCCTGCAACACAAAGAACACCGTTGGGCTGCTGATGTTGAAATCCCGGAGCACGCCCGCGCTGTGGCGCAAATCCGACGCGCTCAATTTCAGTTCGCGGCCCAGCGCCTGAAGCACATTGCGCCCGCCTGTGTGCAGCACCCAGCCCGCGAGCCGGTCGCGCTTGATGCCGGAATGCGACAGCGCCTCTCGCAGCAGCCTGTCCACCTGCGACGCGGCGAGTTGCGGCACGTACGGTGACAGGATGTTGCGCAACATCCCGCCGCGTTGCTCGAAGCGCAGGGTGTCGCGGTCGGCAGGCGCGAGTTGTGACGCTCCGAGTTTCCATTCCACGCTGCGCCGGTTCGCGCCCGGTTTGTTTTGCAACACCGCCGCGCCCGCGCCGTCACCAAAGAGGCACGCGCTGATCAATACGCCCGGATCGTTGTCGAGATAGAACGCCGCGCTGCAAACCTCGACGCAGACGGAC
>CAZFNB010000028.1:0-9632 GCA_964520235.1 uncultured Bifidobacterium sp.
GTTTGATGCCACCATTCGCGCCGCACAGAGCGGCATCACCCGCCAGTGCATGAATCAAACCATGAATCCACAGCCACCCGATGAATTGATCGCCGCGTTGAATTGGAGATACGCCACAAAAGTTTTTGATTCCAACAGGAAGATTCCCGCAGATGTCTGGCGGGCGTTGGAGCGGGCGCTTGTGTTGACGCCGACGTCGTACGGATTGCAGCCTTATCGTTTTCTTGTCGTGCAAGACACCGGCAAGCGCACCGCGCTGTTGCCGAAGTCGTGGGGGCAGAAACAAGTTGTGGATTGTTCACACTATGTCGTGTTCACAGCCCGCACCGGGATGGAGGAGGCGGACCTGGACAAACTCATCCAACGTACCAGCGTTGTGCGTGGTGTGCCGCCGGATTCGCTTAAGTTTTATCGCGACATGATGCTCAAGGACGTGGTCAATGGCCCGCGCGGGCGGATTGCTCACGAATGGGCTGCACGCCAGGCTTACATCGCGCTCGGAAACTTCATGACCTGTTGCGCCGTGTTGGGAGTGGACGCCTGCCCGATGGAGGGAATCGAACCAGAAGCTTACGATGATATCCTCGGTCTGAGCGGCAGCAGCTACAAAACAGTCGTGGCGTGTGCGACGGGTTATCGCGCCGGGTCAGACAAATACGCGAAGCTGGCCAAGGTTCGATACGAAACAACCGATCTCATCAAGACGATTTAGTGAAGCGACCACGGAAAAGTTCAGCCTGCGATGATTTGATCCAGAGCGCGGGACAAATCATCCAGCTTTCCGCTTTGCTCAGTGATGAGATAACCTTCATAACCTGTCTCCCTCAACGCCGCCATGATTCCGGGCCAGTTGTTTGCTCCCGTGCCGAGCGGCGCGGCGAATCCTTTGCGCTCATCTCCTGAACGCATCGCGCGGTCGCGGCTGTATTCCTTGATGTGAACGCGGTTGATGCGTCTGCCCAGCGTCCTGATCCACGCAATCGGATCGCCGTAACGAATCACATTTCCGCAATCGAAGTGCCAGCCCACCTGCGGGCTGTTGATCTCATCAAGATAGCGAACCGCTTCGGTCTCGGTGGTGATAAAATTGTTCCAGACATTCTCAATCGAGATTTTTACATCGAGTTCCCGTGCGAGCGGAATTGCCGCGCGAATCTGTCCGATGGAACGCGCCCAGCATTCCTCGTGGCGCACGGTTTCGTTCACGACCCCGGGCACGAGCAGGACGGAGCCCGCCCCGTAGGCCTTCGCATCGCGCAACGTCTGCTCCAGTGCCGCAAAACCTTCCGCGCGCACTTTGCCGTCAGGATGCGAGAGCGGTTTGGCCCAATGTTTCGAACCGCAGACGCTGGTGATTTCGAGGCCGGTTTCATCGCGTGCCCTGATCACTTCCGATTGGTTCAGATGGCTCGCCATTTCCACGCCGTCAAAGCCAGCTGCCTTCACCGCGCGCATTCGTTCCGCCACCAGGCCTTTGACTTCAATCGTGTCCCACATGATCGCCTTCTTGAACTGGCGCGGTGTGGATGTGAGTGCCGGCGGCTCATCGGCGGCAAGGATTCGCGGAGCGATCGCGCCGGCCAGCAAAGCAGCGGCGCTTCGGAAGAAAAAGCAACGGCGGTTGAATTGAGCCGGTTCTTTCAAATCAATCTGGTCTTTCCTGGCATGGCAACCTGCGGAGTCGCAACAGGTGCGTCCCACGCAAGCTTTTCGGGCAGCAAAGATTCTTTCGAGTTCAACGCCTCCTCCCATGTCACGACCTGTCCGGTGTAGGCGGCCATCCGGCCCATGATGGCGAGCAACGTGGATTGTGCCATCCAAGCACCATCATTGATCGGCTTGCCGCTGCGGATGGAGGCAAACAATTCGTCGTGCTCGATCTGATACATGCTTTTGGGTTTTATGCCCTCAATTTCGCGGAAGCGCCAGGAATTCCTGCCTCGAATCACATACGGCCCTGTGAACGCGCGTACAATGTGGCCGACGCCATCCGCACCCATGAAATAATCCGAATTGTCCGTGGCTGTCTCCGGTTGCTGGCGGCAAAAATGAAATCCGCGCGCGCCGTTTTCGTATTCATAGACGACGGCGAAGTGGTCAAAGATGTGTCCGAACATTTCCTCTGTTCGCACCTGGCGTCCGCCCACCGCCATGCAGCGCGCGGGAGGCGTATCTTTCATGGCCCAGGACATCTTGTCGAGGTTGTGGACTGCCTGTTCGACGATGTGATCGCCGGAGAGCCAGGTGAAGTAATACCAGTTGCGCATCTGATATTCCATGTCCGTCCAGTCTCCCTGACGGGGTTTGACCCAGACACCTTGAGTGTTGTAGCTGGTGTGAATCGCGCGCATCTCACCGATGGCACCGTCGTGAATCTGCCGCATCAATTCACGCACCGGAGTGCTGTAACGATAGCAAAAGCCCGCCACGAGCGAGACATTCTTGCGGCGTGCTTCATCTGCTGTGGCCATCACAGAACGGACACCGGGTGCATCCACCGCCATCGGTTTTTCGCAAAAGACGTGTTTTCCCGCCGCTATCGCTGCTTGCAAATGAGCAGGCCGGAATCCCGGTGGCGTGGCAAGAATGACGACATCCACATCGCTCGCGATGACTTTTTGATAGGCGTCGAAACCGGCAAAACATTTATCCGGGATCACCTTGATCTTGCTGCCTACGATTTTGCTTTCGCGTAGTTCGGCGAGGGCCTTTTGGATCCGGTCAGGGAACGCATCACCCATCGCGACAAGTGACACGTTGTCGTCTGCCTGCAACGCATTGATGGTCGCGCCCAATCCGCGCCCGCCGCAGCCGATCAGGCCCACTTTCAGCGTGTCGGCGTTATCAGCGGCGAAAAGTTTGCCGGGCAGGATCGCCGGAGCGGCGATTGCACCGCCAAGAATCGTGCCGGATGTGCCGAGGAATGTGCGCCGCGATGTCAACCGGCCCGGAGATTGGTTTGAAGTGTTGGTCATGGCGGGAATGTTTTGGAAAGCGGATGCCTGTCGTTTGACATCATTTATCCACAATGCCCGCCGGCTGCAACACCACAAAGATGTGTGGGCAAATGGAACTCTGCGCCGGTGTTTTCGCCAGTTATGGCAACAGACCTACGCGATAAAAGCGTTGTGAATTCGTGGCCGGGTCGAGCACGGTAAATGGCGATGAAGCCAGGGATACGATGTCCGTCAATACCTGCCATGATGGCGGTGCAAGCGTCCGAGTGAACTCGACACGGTAGCGTTGGCCGACTGAGCCGGAAAATTGGAACGTGAAATTGCCGTCAATGATGCCTGCGGTCTGAACAACAGGCGGCATTTCTTCCACATCGAGAACCCGAACCACCACACGTTGGACGGTTTCGGTCAGCGTGGAGTTTGTTGTGATTTTCATGCCGACAAAAAGTTCGTATTCGGCGTTGAACGGTTGTTTTTGCGCCAGCGTTTCGTAATCCAGCGCGGCGGGATTGGCCACGGTGAGCACGCCGTTGCTTTGAATGGCAAATGCGCCATCCGCATTGCCCGCTTCAAACAGGTATTCCACAGAATTTGTGGATGGAACGATCCCGACAAAACTGCCATTGGGGGAATTTTCAAGAATCTCAAAACGCAACGGGAGCACTGCTCCCGCCACCGTGCCAGTAACCGAGTAATATCCCAGACTTGCATAACTGCTGAAGCCGTCGGTGAGCGGATTGTTGCGTCCCGCGCCGGTGACGCAGAGAGTGTAAACTCCTGCAGGCACCGTTGCGTTGACCACAGTGCCAAGCGTCGTGGAAGGGTTGTTGGATGCGATGAGTGCACCGGTGGAATTTCGCAGCGTGGCAGATATGGCAAGATTGGCGCAATCACCGGGGAGTGGAAACACCTGCAATGAAATCGCGCCGCCTGTGGTCTCGAATTTGTATGCGTCCGTGTCGCTCGCGGTTTCAATGACGCCCTCGGCGAATGCGGTGTCGCCCGGAAATAATTCCAAATGTCGCGCCGAACCGATGGTGCTGCCAGTGTCATCCAGGCGATAGCTGATGGAGTTGTTGTTCAGAACGATCCTGTCGAGATCGTCTTCCGTGTTGCTGGCGTCGGCGTATTCTCCCTTGCTCCATTGCGTCACCGGTCGGTAATAGCCCAGGCCCATGATGGGAGACCAACTCGTGTCACCGCTGCCATGCCCGGCGTAATACGTCTCCGGCGGCGATACGCGGCCGTCGTGACTGAGCGAAAGTGTATGTCCGACCTCGTGGGAAATGATGTCGGCGGCGAACTTGCCGATGGTATAGAACGCCCAGCACGGCGTATCGCCCGTCCAATTCCAGGAATTGTAGTAGGCCACGCCGCCGAAGCCTGGCGCGGCAGTCGTTGTCGGTGTCACGATCACGCGCTGCCGGCTGCCTTCCGGGGCTGCATCCCATACGTGAACGTCCGTGGTCACGTTGATGTTGAACGGAAGAAAATCCTCTGCCACACGCCGCCACACGTCCTTGATTTGCTCGTTGCTGACGGCCGGTTTCTCGTAAGCGATGCCACCCCACGATGTCGTGTAACCGCCGCGATAGTCGAGATACACCACACCCGTCGCACCGGGGAGGCTCTGCAATGAGACGATGCCCTCTTGATACCCGGGAGTTGCAGCGTTTGGATGAAACGATCCATCCAGCGGGCCTTGCTCGGGCGCATCCTGATCCGACGGTCCGGGCATCGGTGAGTGCGCGCAAACCACTTCGTCCAGCCCGTGTTTCACCAACTGCGAACGGCCTGTTACCTGATCCGGTTCGATGCGGTATGCGGTTTTGCTGGCAGGAAATTCAATCACTCCGGCAAACGCGCCCTGTTTACCATCCACCGTCTGCTTCTGAAGGAAGAACCGTCCGGGTTCAGGAAGGCTCAAAACTCCGGCGACGTGAACGACTGTTCCGTTGCGTCGTTGCACCAGACGAATTATTCCGGATGCTTTTCTTCCATCGGTCAGTTCCAGATTGAAAGGAGCGTTTGTGTCCGCGCGCAGCAGGCTTCCAAGAAAATTTTCGTCCCAGGAATGGTTGTCGTTTGCAAGAATCGTAGAGGGTGTTGCTGGTTCCCGGGACTGTGAAATGTTGGCTTTGGAGCTTGAAGAAAAGTTGCTTTCAACGATCGTCATTTTCCACGCAAAACCAAGACATGCCAGCACCACGCCGGCGATCGGCGGGAGCAACAACCCTCTTGAGCATGGAAACCTGGAAAGTCCCATTCCGGTCACTTTCCAGCCTCTTGCGTCCAGTCACAAAGCGGGTCAGTTACGTACCATTGCGCCGGGGCTTCACCGGGACACGATTGAGATTCAAGGTGAGGGCGACTGACCGGCGCTCGTCTGGGGACGTATCAACAGGACAAGCAGCACTGAAAGCAACGCGATTCCGGCGAACACACCGAAGATTGCGTTCAACGGCACGTGCCGGTCGCGTAATGCGCCGAACGCCCAGTCTCCAAAGCCACCGCAACTGATGCTCACCAGATTCATGATGCCGTAGCCCGTTGCGCGCAACTCGGGCCGCGCAATCTGACAGAGAATCGGCATGTTGTTGCAGTCGAAGAATCCCCAGCCCAACCCGAAGACGATCAGGCCCGCGACCGCCATCGTGAGTGTACCCGCGTTGCCAACGCTGAACAACGCCGGGAGAAACATCGCCATGCCGATGGCGCTGGTGAAGATGCGCCCACGAGCCGATGTTTTCATCCAGCGATCTGCCAGCGCGCCGCCGATCAATGCACCGACCAATGACGCGACCTGCACGTACACGATGGCCTTGACACCTGCCTTGCCCTGACCCAATCCGAATTTCTCGCGCAGAATGTCCGGCATCCAATCACGCACCACCCAGCCCGCAATTGCCGGCAATGTAAAGTAGAGCACCAACAGAATGAAATTACGGTTCGTCAACAATCCGGTGAAGACATTGCCGGACTTTGTGCCCGCAAAGTTTTTTGGTTCGGCACCGGTCTGTGCAGGATTGCGCAGGAGCGCCAGCAACGGCAGCGCGTAAATCACGCCGATCATTCCACACGTCGTGAACGCCCAGCGCCAGCCGTAGTCCGCCGATTCTCCGACGTAGCCCGCAAAGCCGCCAAGAATCTGGCCGCAATAAATGCCTGTTTGATGCACTCCCACGGCACGCGACCGGGTCAATCCTGCGTGGTAATCGGCAATCAACGCCAGTGCCGCCGGAATGTAAAACGCCTCGCTCACGCCCATCATCGCCCGCGCCAGCACGAGTTGATCGAATGTGGTGACGTGTCCCGTCCACCATGTCACCCCGGACCAGACAAAGAGGCTCGCGCAGATGACGTGCTTGCGGCTGAACCGGTCGGCGATGTACCCGCCGAACGGACTCAACGCCGCGTAAGTCCATTTGAACCACGCGAGCACCCAGCCCCAATCTTCCTTGTTGGTGATGCTCGGAATATCTCCGACCATCGAACTCTTCATCGTTGCCAGCATCTGCCGGTCGAGATAATTCAGCAATGCCACCGGTACGAGCAGTGCCACAACCAGCCAGGCGTAGGCCGAAGGGCGGGTGGACGGATTCATCGGGTTTGAGGCTGGCGGGTGCTGCAGGATTACGGTTTTGGTTTGCCGCCAAGTTCCTTCAATTTCTCGGAAAGCTTTTCGTACGAGAACCGGTCCGCATTGCTTTTGCCGACGTAACGAAAAACTTCCTTCCCGCTTCCGTCCAGCAACACCAGCGCCGGGTAATGAACAACCTGCCCGTGAAATTTGTAGCCATCGGGAATATCAAACGCCTTGGCGAGCGCGGCATCGGGATCATGATAGATCGTCATCCGGCTTGATTCGTCGCCCAGCTTTGTTGCCCACGCCTTGATTTCCGCCTCCGTGTCCGGTTTCAAAAAGACGTGGACGACGTTTGTGTCGCCGGCGGATTTTTGCGCGTAATCCCGCGTATGTCGGAGGCAAAGAGGACATTCTGTCTTCAATAAGAAGTGCAGGGCCACGAATTTGCCCCTGGCCTCTGAAAGTTTGAAGACATTCGTGCCAGAGATGTCACGCACGGTGAAATCGGATGGGTTCGCCATGCCGCTTGTCGTAAACCAGAACAATGCGATCGCGAAGACGAGTGTTTTCAAAGTGTTCATGCTGTTCGTAGGATTATTTTTGTCCTGTGAATCGCGTCTGCCGCGCTGGATGTCGAGAAAAAACTTCGCTGCGTCGCTCGAAGCAGGGTCGGACAATCTACGGTGGACTGCGGCCAATCCCGTTCTTGCGTCGGCACGGGCGTTTGAGAAAATGTCCGGCCTATGGGACACGTTAAATTGCATATTCCGGGACCGGTCGAGGTCAGCGAGAAAACCTTCAGGGCATTTTGCTCGCCGATGATCGGTCATCGCGGTCAGGGCTACAAGGACCTCGTCGCGAAAGTTCAGCCGCAACTCCAGCAACTGCTTTCCACCAGACAACTCGTTTATCTGTCCACCTCCTCCGCCTGGGGTGTGATGGAGGGGGCGATCCGCAATCTCGTCTCGAAAAAAGTTCTCAACTGCATGTGCGGCGCGTTTTCGGACAAGTGGTTCGACGTGTCGAAGAAATGCGGCAAGCAGGCCGACGCGCTTCAGGTGGATTGGGGTTCGCCCATCCGTGCCGAGGCGATTGACAAAAAGCTCGCCACTGGCGAGTTCGACGCACTCAC
Organism: uncultured Bifidobacterium sp.; assembly: GCA_964520235.1. GTDB lineage: Bacteria > Verrucomicrobiota > Verrucomicrobiia > Limisphaerales > JADLHS01 > JADLHS01. The sequence goes on from CAZFNB010000028.1 coordinate 7,676, forward strand.
GCTCATCCACAACGAGACGAGCACAGGCGTGATGAGTCCGCTCACTGAGATCGCCGCACTCAAGAAAAAGTATCCGGACGTGATGTTCATCGTGGATTCGGTCAGCTCGATGACCGCGCTGCCGATCAAGTTTGACGAATTGGGAATCGATGTCCTGCTCGCCGGCACGCAAAAGGCCTGGGCCATGCCGCCGGGCTTTGCGGTGTTCGTCTGCTCGCCGGCCGCGCTGGCGAAAGCGGCGACGGCGAAGGATCGCGGTTATTATTTCGACTTCGTGGAGTTCCAGAAGAACGCCGAGCAAAACATGACACCCAGCACGCCGAGCATTGCGCATACGTACGCGCTCAGTTCGAAGCTCGACGAGTTTTTCACCGAGGGCCTGGAGCACCGTTACGCGCGCCATCGCAAAACCAACCAGATGACGCGCGACTGGGCGGCGAAGCACGGCTTCACGCTGTTCCCGGAAAAAGGATTCGAGTCCATCACGCTCACTTGCGTGAACAACGGTGCGAAGCCGGGCGGGCGCACGGTGGACGCGGCCAAGCTCCAGAAGCTCACGAAGGACCAGGGTTTCCTGATTGACGGCGGCTACGGGAAAATCAAGGGCACGACGTTCCGCATCTCAAACATGGGCGACGAAACCGAGGGCACGATGAACCAACTCTTCGCCGCGCTCGACAAATCCATGGCGCAGTTATGAGCCGTACGGAGATTTGATTCGCTTCCAAAGTATTGACCAAACGCCAGCCCTTGCGGCTGGCGTTTGGGTTTTCAAATCCGGTGGTAGCGCACGACGATGACCTTGTCGTCGCTCATTTCCACAGCCGATTTCAATGCGGCGCTTGACTCCAGGATGGGCAGCGCCACTTCATCCGTCCGGAGTTCGGACAAAGGTAGCTGGCCGGACTCGCCGGGGACTGCCCGCGAATGCCCGTTCGACGTGACCGCCACACCCAATTCCGAAATTACGTCCGCCGCCAGCCCGTGACCGGCATTGATCAGCCACGCCAGCACCTCCCCCTTGGGACAACGAAAGATGTCGGTGAACAGAAAGATCAACTCCTGCGGCAGCACGCGCAGGGTGAAGGCTTCGGCCTCGAACCAATCCTTCGCGAGGTCCTCATAGTCCTTCACCAGCACGAGCTTCCGGATTCCGCCGGTCAGGCATGGCATCATGGAACGCAGAAATTTCAGCTCAACAAAATCAATGCGCCCTTCGCGGTTGAAGCGGTGCGAGAGCTTCACCCGGCCACGCCGGAGGTTATATTCCCCCTCATAGCAGGTCGAAAGGATGACGTGATCGTGAATGGATTGCACCTGCACCCAGCGACCAGCCGCTTTGCCACCGTAATTGCGCTTGCCCGGCGCGCGGGCCAGCGGCGTGGCCCGACCGGCCAGGCGGCTTTGAATCGCGGTAAGCCGGCTGAAATAATCGCTGGCTGGAGAAAAACTGCACTGGCGCAGGAACTCGCTCGCCGTGGCGATCTCAGTCGCGCCGATGGGCGGGCCAGCCTGCATGCGAGATTCCAATCCTTCGATCAGTCCCCGTGCATACCGCCTGTGCTCTTTGGTCGCCATGCCTTTTGTTCCAGCTTAAAACGGTTTGCCGCGCCGACAACTGTGCGTTTGAGCGCACACCACGGAATTCCCGCCCGGGAGCCGCCCAACCGCGGTGTCGCGGGGCAGTTCGTCCGGACTGCCAAAGTCCCAGCGGCCGTCCCGGCTGGTGGCCACTCGCCGGCGTGCCACCCGCCAAGGCGATGCAAGCCAGTCTTCTGCGCCCCTGCGCTTTGCTTTCCCATCGCCATGCGACAACATCCGTCCGTGACCGTCGCCCAATATAAACTCGTCCAGCTCCGCAATGGGGCTCATGCGGTTTACGCGTCCGCGTATGACGAGAAAATGCACCCCGGCCTCGGCCCGGCGGCGGAAGCCGAGGCGCTTTACCTCCGGCAAT
>CAZFNB010000029.1:0-9564 GCA_964520235.1 uncultured Bifidobacterium sp.
CGATTGCACGAACCGACGACGTTGGTGAAGCAGGTGGCGGAGGAGGTCGGCTTTGGCGATCAATTCCACTTTTCCCGGGTGTTCAAAAGTGTGTTCGGCGTGTCGCCGGACGCGTTCCGGAAGTTGCGGTAGTGGAGTGCCGGTCTCCGACCCGGCGTGTCGGCGATGTCAGAAACGAGCCGGACCGGAGGCTGTTGCCCCGTTTTCAAATCAAAATGCCTCGTGCGGATGCGCGGTCAACCACTGTCTCAGTCCTGGCAGAGGAAAGGAAAGGATCTGTTGCGCCCGGGCAGAGTTCAACGAGGTATCGGGTGCGCGGGGTGCGCCGGAATACTCTTTCAATGAGCCGGCAAGAAACCTTGGCTTCAACTCCGGGTGTCGTGCGGCAAGAGCTTCGCCGATTTGCATGCGGGACAATCGTTCCGCTCCAGCGAGATGGAACAGGCCGGTCGCGCCGCCGTTCAATAATTCCCAGGTGGCACGCGCGGTGACGATGGCGGGAATCGGGCAGCGAAATTCGTCCACAAAGAATTTGGGGACGCGGCCAGCCTGCCAGTCACGGCGAAGTTGTTCATTGAACGCGCTGTCGCCGCGCGGTGACGTACCGGCATTAAGCGAGGTTCGCAGTACCGTGTGGCGCAGGTTTGCCAGCACGATGCGTTCGGCGGCGACTTTCGTTTCGGCATAGATGCTCAGAGGATTGACGGCATCGGTCTCGACATAGTTTCCCTTCTTGCCGTCAAAGACGAGGTCGGAGGAAAAGAAGATGAAGGGGATGTCCGCTGCAAGCCCGGCGAGCAGCGCGGTGGCTTCAACGTTGATGCGCCGGGCAAGCTCCGGTTGCGCCTGGCAATCGGGGCTTTTGCTCATGGCCGCGCAATGGATGATGGCGGCGGGTCTTTGTTCGTGAAACGCGCGACGCACGGCGGCGGAGTCGAGCATGTCAAGTTGTGCGCGCGTTAGTCCAGTGACGCGCAAGTCAGTAGCCGAGATTGAAGAAAGGCGCACGAGATAGCTGGCGATGAGTCCACCCGCGCCGGTGATCCAGACGTTTGAAGCATTCCCACTCACCACGTTATCTGGTTTCAACTTTTTCCAACATTTCTGGATTCATATCCCAGTTCTCTTCAGTCCTCGATGTGTGTAAGTGTTTGTTGTTTGACAACAGCAATCCATCCATAAATACGCCTTCAAGGGTATTTGTTCCCATTTCCAAGGTTGCTGCCACCCGAAGTCCACCCCAAGCACCTTGGTCTTGCAGCAGTCTGTCAATTCGCAGCACTGTGCCAACAGGCAGAACGGATACTATCTTCGTGTTGGTCGTTGGAATGTACCTCGGGTGTGTTGTATCGAAACGCTGAGGCGCAAGGAGAACGGTTTCAGGAGCACCCGTGTAACGTTTTCCATCTCCCAACGCTACTTTAACTTTTGTTTTCCACCTAGTGCCGGTAAAAGACGAAAAATTATAGCGAGGATCGGCGGTAACATCCTTATCTTGGCTGGGGCTGTATAGTTTTCGCAGCACGCTGACACGAGATGCCGGCCACAATCCACAACCTCTTAACCAGAGTGTCACCAATACCAATGTTACGACCAGAAGAACAATTTGTTTCTTTCGCAGCAACATTGTTAACAAGCCATCAATCAATCAGCCGCTTTGTGATTCCACCGTAGGCATCAATCCGCCGGTCGCGCAGGAAGGGCCAGTGAGTACGCGTGGTGTCCACTTGCGCCAGGTCAACGGGGACAATGAGAATTTCCTCCTTGTTGACGCTCGCCTTCTGCAGAATTTCTCCCGAAGTGCCGGCGACGAAGCTTTGCCCCCAGAACTCGATGCCGTCGCCGCCCACGCCTTTGATGATTTCGTGTCCGATGCGGTTCACCGATGCGACGTAGCAGCCGTTGGCCACGGCGTGGCTGCGTTGGATGAGTTCCCAAGCGCCGTGCTGTTTCGTTCCGTTCTGCTTTTTCTCGCCCGGATGCCAGCCGATGGCGGTGGGGTAGAATAAAATTTGCGCGCCCTGCAACGCGGTGAGCCGCGCGCCTTCGGGATACCATTGATCCCAGCAGATCAAGACGCCGATCCTGCCATAACGCGTGTTCCAAGTGCGGAAGCCGAGGTCGCCGGGCGTGAAGTAAAATTTCTCGTAATACAGCGGGTCGTCCGGGATGTGCATCTTCCGATAAGTGCCGAGCAACTTTCCATCCGCGTCAATGATGGCGGCGGTGTTGTGGTAAAGGCCGGCTGTGCGCTTCTCGAACAGTGAAGCGACGATGACGACCTTGTGTTTCCTGGCCAGCTTTTGAAAAGCCGCAATGCCCGGGCCGGGAATCGTTTCCGCCAGTTTGAAATTCTCGTAGTCCTCGCTCTGGCAGAAATACTGCGAGGCGAACAGTTCCTGTGTGCAGATGATCTGTGCGCCTTGCCGGGCGGCGCGTTCCGCAAGGGTGAGAGTTTTTTTGAGGTTTGTTTTCGGGTCTGCGACGCAGGCGTGCTGAAGCAGGCCGAGCTTGACGGTCTGGCCGGATTGGGGACGTTTCATGCGACTAGGGCTTGGCGTGAATGCGCGCGGTGTGTTCGAGCACCTCTGTCCGGTCGTGAACGTCGGTGTTCATCGTGCGTGGAGTCAACTGGCCGAAAAGATCACGGATGAATTTGCCGAGCGTTTCATTGGTCGGTCCATATCCGCCGTGGTAGATGTAATACTCGAGATCATACATCAACTCGTCGGCGCTCGGATAACGCTGGTTCACGTCGCGCGCAAAACAACGCTGCAAAATCTCGTTCAGCCGGTCATCAATGCGCGGATCGAGCGTGCGGAAATCCGGGATGGGCATTTTCATGATGCGGTTCCGCGATTCCTCCGCCGTGTTGCCTTTGAAAATATTTTTGCCCAGCAGCAGATTCGACAGCACGACGCCGGTCGAGAACAGATCAGAGCGCTTGTCGGTGATCTGAAAATCCGCCTGTTCGGGGCTCATGTAATCGGCCTTGCCCGCGACGACTTCACCTTCCTGATCTGTGAGGAAGCCCCGCGCCTTGGCGATTCCGAAGTCGGTCAGTTTCACGTCGCCCTCGAACGCGATCATGATGTTTTTGAAGCTCACGTCCCGATGTACGATGCCGAGCGGCTTGCCGTCCCGGTCTGTTTTGGCGTGGGCGTAAGCCAGCCCGCGGGCGATGCGGCTGGTGATGAACACGGCGAGTTCCTTGGGCAACACCCGGCGTTTGTCTGCGAGTTGCTGGGCGAATTGCTCAAGGTTGACGCCCCGGATGAGTTCCATGGCGATGAAGTAAACGCCGTTGGATTCTCCGAGATGGTAGGTCTGGACGATGTTCGTATGGATCAGGTCGGCCACAAGCTTCGCTTCACCGATGAAGTTTTCGATGAACATCTTCTGACTCGTGTAGGTGGACCGGACGACCTTGATGGCGACGCGCTTTACGAAGTCCCGGGCACCGCGTTGCTCGGCTTCGTACACGATGCCCATGCCGCCCTCAAAAATCTTTCGGACGACATCGTAACGAAATTCGTTCTGGATGGTGAACAGCGGCACGCAGCGATGTTGGAAAAACGCCCCGGCAAGTCAAGCGCTCCGTTTGGTTTTCCTTGAACCGGAGTCGTTGCCAGCCCTGATTTTTCCGCAAAAATATGCAAATTGTTCTTGCGCCCCCGGCGCGAAAGTTTTTCTATAACCGCAAGTCGAACGACTTTTTTAACCAAACTAACAAACAATAAACACACACAACTATGGCAAAAGCATTGACGAAATCGCAACTCGCGGCAGAAATCGCGGGCAAGGTTGGAATCACCAAGAAGCAGGCGAATCAGGCGCTCGAGGCGATCTCCTCGCTCGCTTACAAGCATGCGAAGAACACTTTCACGCTCCCGGGCCTTGGCAAACTCGTGCTCGTTAACCGCCCGTCCCGCCAGATGACCCTCCAGTTCGGCCCCAAGAAGGGCCAGGTCGTCACCATCCCGCCGAAGCGCGTTGTCAAATTCCGCGTTTCCAAGGCGGCGAAGGACGCGATCCTCGGCGGCAAGTAATCCGTCACGCTCTCAAAAAGCACTTCGGCGCAAGCCGGAGTGCTTTTTTGTTACGCAAAAGCAGTGCTGCCTGTGCAGTCTCCAAAAATGAAAATCGGCGTCGTCGGCTGCGGCGCTGTGGGCAGCTACTACGGCTCGATGCTTTGTCGGGCCGGGCACGAAGTCCACTTCCTGCTGCGCTCGGATTACGAAGCTGTCCGGAATGACGGCGTTTTCATCAGCAGCCCTCTGGGAGACTTTCGTGTGCATCCTCGTGCCGCGCGATTGCCGGAAGAGATCGGTGTGTGCGATGTGGTGCTGATTGCGCTTAAGACGACCGCCAATGACCAGTTTCCGGGACTGCTCCCGCCGCTGGTCGGCGAACGCACAGCCGTCGTCACGTTGCAGAACGGACTTGGCAACGAGGAACATCTCGCGCGGTTGTTTCCCGTCCGCCAGATCGTCGGCGGACTTTGCTTCGTTTGTCTGAATCGCACCGCACCGGGACAGATTCACCATCTGGATCACGGGTTGGTTGTGCTCGGGGAATTCCGGCGTCCGCCTGAATCCCGTACGCATGAACTGGCGGCGGCGTTTCAGCAGGCGGGAGTTCACTGCAAAGTTTCGGACGATCTCGCCCGCGCGCACTGGGAAAAACTCGTCTGGAACGTTCCCTTCAACGGACTGGGCGTGGCGGGCGCGGCTGGATACGAAGCGGTGTCCGGTGCGGTGCAACAGGTGTCCGGCATTGGCGGGTGTCTGACAACCGACAAGCTGCTGGAAGACTCGCGATGGGAAGCTCTCGTCCGCGAACTGATGAATGAAGTCATCTCCGTGGCAAACGCACTCGGACTGGGTGTGGCGGAGTCGCTTGCGGAAAAACAGATCGCACGCACGCGCACGATGGGCGCATACAAAGCCTCCACGCTGATCGACTTCGAGCACGGCCTGCCGCTTGAACTGGACAGTCTGTTCCTTGAGCCGTTGAGGCAGGCAAAGCAATCCGGCGTTGCTACGCCGCGATTGGAATCACTGTCGCGCGTGCTTCAGCAACTTGACGCAAAGCGTCGGGTGTGAAGTTTCGCTTCAGTACCACGACAGATCCAGCTTCACATCCGCGCGCTTCCATGCCTCTGCCAGTTCACGCTGGACGATCCCGGCGGAATCAACCTTTCCCTGCGCCTTCAAGCTCTGTTCCAAACCGAACAGTCCCCAGCCGTTGCGTGGCCAGCGTTGAACGTCCTCACGGAAGATTTGTTCCGCCTCGGCCGGCCGGCTTGATTTGAGCAACGCTGCGCCGAGTGTGGGCCGGACGGGGATCGGCCAGTAAGCCGGCTCCATGTAAGGCAGCGCATCCTCCGCTGCCACCGATTTGCGCAGATGCTCGACTGCGCCGGTGCTGTCGTTCCGGGTTTCTGCGACCTTTCCGGCCAGCCAATGCTTCGCCACTGCCAGCATGTCTGTTGCTGGAAACGCGGGATTGTTCAACGCTTTCGCATCCGCCGAATCAGCCAGCTTCTCCAGCGCCGCGTATTCCGTGGCGCATTGGTCGGGTTGTTGTTTTGCCGCGAACGCCAGCCCGCGCGCGAAATGCCACATGGCGCGATCAATCAGGAAATCGTTCGTCACCTGTGGCTGTGGAACTTTCAGCACATCGTCCCAACGTCCGAATCGCGCCAGTGTCAGCCACGGCAGATGTCGCAGGCGCGGCCCTTCGACCGCTTTCTTCGGGCCGCAATAATTCTCGATGGCGACGTCTGCTGTTTTGTTCGCTGACGCCAGCGCGCCCACGCTGTCGCCTTGGAACAACCGCGCATACCAGAGGAAATGCTCGTTGTGCGGATAGTAAGCGCCCGGATAGAAGCCTTGCGCCGTGCAATGCCGGATGTAGGCGCGATCCGCCTTGGCCGCGAGGATGTTTGCGACCTCTGCATCGCGATACTGGCCTGTGCGCATGTAGATGTGCGCAGGCATGTGGACGAGATGACCCGCTTGCGGCGCATACTCTCGCAACCTGTCCGCCGACGGTATCCCTTGCTCGGGATGCGGCCCGGCTTCTACCGCGTGGATGAAGAAATGATTCGCGCCCGGATGATCAGGATTGCGGGCGATGACATAGCGCAACGCGGCGAAGGCCTCCTCGGTTTCCGGCTTGGGTGAACGATCCTTCAACCAGTAATCCCACGGCATCGTATCCATCAACGCTTCGGAAAACATCACATGCGCGTCCAGGTCGTCGGGGAACTGTCTGGTCAATTCGCGCATCGCAGCGGCATAGGCTTTGTCCAGCGCGGAGCGATCTTCTGCGAACGCGGCCTGATACCGCTTTGCCATCGCGTCGATGTAAGCCTGCTCCTGCGTGCTGGCGTTCGGCTTGAGCTCGATCGCCTTTTGCAATGCCTCCCACGCGCGCGTGTTGTCCTCCTTGTCCATTGGGCGGTTCACATGCGGGCCGCTGGCGTAGGCGATGCCCCAATACGCCATCGCGCAATCCGGGTCGTGCTTCAACGCGCCGCGAAACGACCGGATGGCTTCCGTATGATTGAACGCGTAACACAACGTCAGCCCCTGGTCGAAGTAACGCTGCGCCTGCTTCGACTTCGTGGTGATGGTGTGATGATGCCTGCCCAGCCCGTCAAAGAGCGGGGCAATCTTTTCTGCTGTGGCGGCGAAAACAATCCCTGTGGAGACGAAAAACCCTGCGACGCCGAGTGCTGCGATTCTGTTGATTCGGTGGCTTTTCATGTTCATAAAATGAACCCACAGTTTAAGAAGGCAATACAAACCGTCCATGGAACGAAAGACCCATCGGCCTGACGGAGCGCGAAGCATTGCTTCGCGGTCTTGCGATGGGTGCAGATGTCGAGCGACGCTCCGTGCTCAGGGAGTTACGGCACGCGCAGGACGCGGAAATAGCGCGCTGCATTCGTGGCCGGGGTCGTCCACGTCTGTTGCGCCGTCAATGAGGTGAGATTCGTCGCTGCTGTCGTCCAGTTCACGAGATTCGTGCTGGTCTGGATGGTGAACCGCCGCCCGATCAACGCCGGCCACTTCAACTGCAACGAACTGTTCGTCGCCGTCAACGTCACCAGCAGCGGCGGGTCGGGATAATTGAAGATCATCTGCACGGGCAGATGGTCGGACGCCACGATGTCGTCATTGCTGTTCAGGTTCAACGGCAACGGCGGCTGCAACTGGTCCGTGCGGAACACCTGGCTCGTCACGATGTTCGACGCCAGCACGCCTGCCGGCATGATGTAATCGAACCGCGCGTCCATGCTGCCCGGCAGCACGCCTTGGATGGAATGTGTGAAGCGCTGGAGCGTGAACGGATTCAACGGCGTCGTCAGCTTCAACCCGCTGTTGTTCGTGAGCCGCTGGATGGCTTGCAGGTTCTGGCTCATCGCAATCTGGATGTCCTCGTTCAGATCCCCGGCCAGCAGGTAGGGCCGCCAGCCGTTCGTGGGCAGGAACACTGTCACGAAAAAGTTCGATACCGCGTTGCACTCCGCCGCGCGCCGCTGCTGGCTGTCTGCGTCGTTGCCCGACTTCAGGTGCGTGTTGAAGATGTGCAACGGCTCGGTCGCACCCGGCACGGTGATCTCCGCCTCGAACAGATCCCGCGTGTAAGTCCCGTTGTAACCGAAATTCGTCAGGCCCGCGTCCAGCAACCACGAATTCGTCCGCACGATGGGAAACCGGCTGATGAACCCGCTGCGGATCGTCCCGTCCGTCCCCGGACTCACCGCCAGTTGATACGACGGGAAAAACGCCGTCATCCAGTTCGTCATCTCATGGCGCAACCCGTTCGGGATTTCGTTCAACGAGATGATGTCCGGGTTCAGATGCCGCAACTGCCGCGCGATGGCCTGCACCTGCGCCGCGTTCGTGCTCCAGTCCGAGGCGAAGTTGCCCTTCACGTTGTAATGCACCAGTGAGAGCGTCCCGCTCGCGTTCGGCTGGATCACCGTCAACGTGGCCGCCGCGCTGTTCGTGGAACCCGCCGCGTTCGTGACCGTCAGACTGTATTGACCCGCCTGATTCGTCGTCACACCCGTCAACGTCAGCGACGTGTTGGTTGCGCCGGTGATGGGGCTGTTGTTGAACCGCCATTGATAGCTCAACGGCGCCGTGCCCGAGGCTGCGGCGACGAACGTTGCCGCACCGCCCTCGACCGTGGCCGCGCTGGCAGGTTGTTGCGTGATGACCGGCGGATTCGTCACCGGCGCGTCGAACACATCTGCGAATGACGTGCCTACCCGCAAGTCATCTATCTCCAGCACACCGATGCCAGTGTCCTGCCGCAGCGCAAACGCGATGATGGAACTCGCCGCCACCGCATCCGTGGCCGTGACAGACGACGACAACTCACTCGTGGGATCAATCCACAACTGCACCACGCCGTTGCTGCATGTGTAAGCGAGATAAATCCGATAATCCGTGTTCGTGGTGAGAACCGTTGTATTCGTCACCGCAGGAGAATTGGCTGAACAAGAGAGACCCAGCCGGAAAAAACCCGCTCCACCAGCACCATTGCCGAACGCAAACACCTTTGAGCGATAATTACTCGTGCTAGAACCTTTCACATGCGCGAAGTAATCCCCCACACCCGTAGGCGCTGACGAGAAGTTCACGGTGAAACTCACATACAACTTGGTGGAAGAACCCGACGTGTAAGGCTGACCCGGAATCAACCGGTTCACATCCTCACTGGCGGGATATTGCAGGTTCACACGACCCGACACCACACCTACCTCTCCCGTTGTGCCGCTATGGGTTGACCAGTTCCCGCCGCTCACCGACACAAGCGCGCCATTGGAATAAGTGAACGGCTCGTCAATCAGGAGAGAAGCACGCAATACCGACGGCAATACCCCAAAAAGAATGAGGAAGGAGAACAACTTGAACTGAGAACGCATGATAGACTTTCACTGCCCGCACACTAACCCATCTACCCCCACCCTACAAGCGCCGCGTTGACACTGAAGTTGGTTTATTCTTTGTTTTTCGAGCGAGCATGAGTACTTATGGGGTAATCGTACAATGTAGTTACAAAATGACTGAGTGAGGGATTGCTTTTCAATGCTCGCCCTACGCGTTGATCAAGTTTTTTTACAAGATGAGAACGCTGTTTGTCATCTTTTGTTTCATGGCGGATTCCTAACTCTATTTCGATAGGTAGATCCTGCTGATAGTTTTTAATAAGAAAATCAAAACATGACTTATCCTCCAATTCTCGTCCGATAGAAGATAGAAAAAACAATGCTATCGCACATTTTTTCCTGTCCAAGCAGTCTTCTGTAATTTGAAGTGCGGCACTGCTAATCGCTCTCTTAAAGAATTCATAGCTGTAGCCTCTTCGAATCAGCATATGAATTAGCCACAAAAAATGCATCTTGGGAAATACGGCAAAAGCAGATTTAACATTTCCTTCCCCGACATCGGTATAAAGTTCTGCCGCTTCTATCATTGCACGGCTTACTGCCATCTCTATAGTACTATATGGGCTAGCAAACCCAGCTAAGAGATAGTTTGG
>CAZFNB010000030.1:0-9529 GCA_964520235.1 uncultured Bifidobacterium sp.
TGTAGAGGAAATCAACCCGGTTCGAGTTGTTGGAACTGTATTTGACGTAGGGCCGCACCGTGCCGCCACTGCCGGTCTGGATGAACAATTGCGGCGATGACCAGTTCGTGCCGCCGTCGGTGGAGGTGTAGATGGTGGGATTGAAGTTCTGGTTGCGGCAGAAGTTGTAAATCTTCCCACCCTCGGCGGAAAGCTGGAACGGGTTGGCGTAGGTCATGCCCGCGCCGGAGTTGGGAATGTTGACTTCGGCGTTCCAACCGGCGGAAGTGACAGGGTTCGTGCTGGCGGACGTGCGATATGAAAAATACTGGTCGCTGATGTGGCGTGAGTAGATCGCAAGCAGGCGTCCATCCTGTTTGGCGAGCAGGCCGGGATTGTTATGGTCGTCCAATTGTGTGAAACCGCTTGTCCAGAGATTCGTGGTCTGGCCTGTGGAAAGATCAAACACACTCAGCGCCGTCTTGCTGTCCGCAGCGCGCACGTGGCCGAGGTAGAGCCTGTTGTTGTGAAAAAGGGCGCGGTGATCGTTGTACCATGTCCATGCGCCGTCGTTGACAAGCGTGGCGAAATTGGTCTGGGCGGAAGCCGTAACAATGAAACCCATTACGAGAAGCGCGCGAGCGAAAAGGATTCCTGTTCGCAAGCAATGGTTTCGTGGATGTTGAATCAAGTGCGGCATACGATCTGAATTCTAACATTCACAGTCAGCCTGCTCCATTACCCTGACGGGTAATGTCTCTGACAGGTGATGCGAAAACAAAACGGAGGCAACCCTTGGTTGCCTCCGTTGAGCCGAATTGAAGAATATCAAGCGCGGCGCAAGCGGCGCAGGGCCAGCAGCGCTACGAACCCGAGTCCGGCTATCGAAGCCGCTCCCGGCTCGGGAATCACGGTCAGAGCGCCCGTTGATTCGCTGAACAGATAGTTCACGCCATTGGCGTTCTTGAGCCACTCATTGCCACCGATGTCATAAAAGCCCAGCACGGTGAAAGTGCTGCTGAACGTCTCAGCGAGGTTGGCATTGTCCACGAGCGACCAGGTGTCACCCACGGTGTTGCCGGCACTGCTGAGGTCAATCGCAAAATCGCCATCAAACTGAACCGTGCCGCTCAAAGAACCGCTGCGGTTGATGGTGTTGTTCACGCCACTCGCGCCGATGGTGAAATTCATCAGGCTGTTGTCAATGAACGTGAGGCGGCTGCGATTCGCAGCGCTGCCCATCATGGTGATTGTTCCATTGTAGGTATTCAGCGACGAACCGATTTTCACGACGCGCGAGGCGTCTGTGTTGCCGAAGTCTGCAATGTAAAGCGGAGCAGAGCCGCTGATGACGGAATTGAGGTTGAACGTCTCCTGACAGGCCAGGGTTCCTCCAAGACCAGTCACAAGCAGGTTGCCGTTAAGCGTCCAGTTGTCAGTACTGCCCTGACCGTCACGGATGGATGAGCCGTTAAGGATCATGTTGTTGACAGTGATGATCGCACCCGTGGGAGTCTTGTTGAGAAAGGCGTTGTTGCCGACCGCGCCGGGGACGAAAGCCCCGCCGCCAGATCCGCCACCCACGAGCAATGAGTTCCCGGCAAACGTATAGCTCCCGGCAGCAGTTGGCGTGCGAATCAGGTAACCTTGCGTCACGTAGTCATTGGCAGCGGACGGAGCCGCAGCATCCGACCAGGCGAGGCTGGTGTTGAACGATGTGGTGCCCGACGCATTGTTGTTGGTGAGGTTTACGGTGGCAGCCAGCGCGGGTGACGCCGAGATTGCGACCAGTGCGAGGGCGAGTGTGAATCGGTTTTGAGTCATAACTTTTGCCTAGGATTGATGGTTGATTCTTTATCACAGACACACCGACAGCCGCGCCGGAGGCCTTGAATTGCTGATTTATGGCTTGGATTGTCTCACGCCACAAAAGTAACGACTATTACCCATTCGGGTGAAAACGGCCTGTCCCTTGCCGACCCGACCCCGCCAATCTATAAAAGCCGAATACCTGACCCGAAAAGACGAAGGGCTGGCGTTTCCGCCAGCCCCTCGCTGAAACCGTGGTGGTGTCCAACTACTTACGGGATGTAGTAGAACGGATGGCGCAACCGGAAGAAGACCGTCGGATTGTTTGGATTGAGCGGGATGTTTGTCGTGGTCACGCTCGCTGTACCCGGCCAGTCAAACCACTGGTTGTTGCTGTTGACGATACCCACATTCAACGAATTGGTCTGTGACTGGAGGATGTAGCCGATGTGCGAAGCCGGCCAGGAGAACGTGACCGAGTTGCCGGAGAAACTGTTGGTCAGGAACGGGCGCGGCGTGGTGGGCACGCCAGCAGTCACCGTCAACACACCCGTCGCGGGATTGAAACTGAAACCTATGTCGCCCTGTGTTGTGTTGTTGATGATGCTCGAGAAGTTTCCGCCGTTGAATGCGGCATTGAACAGTTGGAATGTATCGCCAATGCTCAACGTGCCGGAAATGTTCGTGACCACCAACGTGCCTCCGTAGCTGGCCACGTTGATGCCGGTGACGAGATCCGCCGTGTTCGCCGTCTTGTTCAATTCCACGCGCGTCGTTCCAGCAAGCGTCAGATTGTTGTTGTTCAACGTGAGCGTGCCGATGGATGCGCCGGGCGAAAGCGTGCCACCCGCGAGGACGTTCACACCCGCATTCGCGCTGATCGTCCCGTTGCCGGCAAGAGTGCCGCCTGCAACCATAACCGCGCCGGTGCTGTTGATGCTGCCGGAGAGGTGTAACACACCGTTGCTGACAACAGTAATGTCACTGTAAGTGTTAGCTCCCGCAAGAGTCAGGGTGCCGGTACCCGACTTGATCACAGTCAATGGCGTGGTTAAGTTGGCAGAGAGCAGAATGTCACCTGTCACCAGAGTATCGCCATCGCCCCGGAAGTGGAGGTTACGCAATGCCAGCAACGTGTCAACGTATTGGATATTTGCAGTAATCGCGAGTTTGGCTCCGGCATCCGACTGGACATGCACCCAATTGCCACCCGCCAGGAGGCTGAGGCCTCCCGAGAGCGTGTTGGATCCGACCATGCTTTGAATGCTGGTGTTGGTGGCGGGATCCTGACGACAACTGAAGAACACAGGTTGCGTGATGTTCAGATTGCCTGCCGTGCCGTCCAGTTGCAACGTGGCCCCCCCGGCAGTGTTTACGCTGGTGTTGCGACTGCGGATTTCAGTCACGTTAGCCAGTGCGTTCGTGGTGGTGAGACGAGTGATTCCGTCGTAATTGTTTCCGTCCGCACCACGATCGAGATAAAGCGCGCCGGTGTAGCTGTTGCTGCCACTCAAGATTAGAGTGCCCGGGAACAGTTTTACCAGATTGCCAGCGCCGGAGATTTCGTTCGAGACGGTGAGCGTCGCGCCAGCATTCACCGCAAGCTGGCCTTCAAGCGCCGACAACATGATGCCGATTCGTCCGTCGTTCAGCGACACGTTCACGTCGTTCGTCACACCAAGCCCGCCGCCCGCCAGCAGGACGCGGTCAGGTGTCCATACGCCCGGTTGCACGCCGAGCGACTTCGGACTGGCGATATGGTAACGGCCGCCGCTGATGACGGTGTTACCGGCGTAATTGTTGGAAGCCGAAACGGTCCAAACACCGCCGCTGTTGGTCACCGTGCCTGCACCGAGAAGGATCGGGCCGGCAATGTTGCCCGCGCCGGAACCGGCGAGCTGCAAGTTGGCGTTTGCCGCGATGCCGTTCACACCTGCGGTGTTGGTCAGGTTAAGCGTTGCACCACCGTCAATGTTGAACATCGTGTCGCCGAGCAGCGAGACCGAGCCGCCGTAGGTGGTGACGCCGGCACCGCCCTTGTGCAGCGCGCCGCCGATTCCACCCGAACCCGCCCCGGTGAGCGTGAGCGATTCGTTGTCCACGTTCACGTTCTGGGTGATGAACAGTTCGGCACCGTCATTGACGACTGTTCCGCTCGCGGTGCTGCCCAATGAACTGCCGTTGATGACGAACAACCGCCCGGCCGCCACCGTTGTCAGACCGGCGTAGCTGTTGCTGGCACTGAGGCCAACGTCGCCCGTGCCGTTCTGTGCGAGCGAACCGGTGCCGGATATCTCGTTGGTAACGGTGATGCCGTCCGTGCGGTTGAACACAAGCGCACCGTTGTTGGTGATGTTGCCGCCGCCGAGGAAGCCGGAAGTGCCCGCATTGCCCACCTGCACGGCGCCAGCGCTGATGGTCGCCCCGGGGGTGGTCGCCGTTGTTTCAAGGGTCAATGTACCCGCACCAGATTTGGTCAAGCTGCCAGAGGCGAGATCACTGCCCGAGAACGTATAACTTTGCGCTGCATTCACGTTGATCGCCGATGCGATGATCGGTGCAGCAATGAAAATGGCAGGCGTGTTTGAGCCACTGTCATTGAAGACGGCAGAATCCCCGTTGAAGAAGTTTGTGGGAGTCGCGCCCAGCACCCAGTTCGCCGTGGTGTTGATGTCCCAAACGTTCGCCGCACCATCGCCGCGCCAAGTGAGCGTCTGCGGGATGTGATTGACTTGGAGTTCAATCCGCTTCGCCCCGACGTTGTGATTGATGGTGAAGCCGGACGGGACTGAGATGTCATTCACGTTGCCGGCAAATGAACCACCGTAGGTGATGAGCGTGTATGTGCCGCTCGATGCCGGAAGCGCGTTGAGATACGTGAGGTTCAGCGTCACCGGACCAGCGACGGTGAGGTTGCCGCTGACGGTGATGAGGTCATTCACGCTGCTGCCCACTGTGGTGACATTGGCGAGCTCGTAGTTGAGCGCGCTGCCGCTGCCGAGAGTGAGGCTGCCGGTGATGGGCAGTGTGCCTGCGCTCGTGCCGGGGGCGATTGCACCGACACCGGTGTCAATGTTGCCGGTGACCGAGCCGACGCCGGAGAGTGTCTGGCCGGATGCCAGAACAAGCGTTCCGCCAGTGAGGCCGGAAACACTCAACGTCGCGCCAGAACTGACGACGATGTTGGTGGTCGAACCGATGGTGGTCGAACCCGTGAGAGTCAGCGTGCTGTTGCGGACAAGCGTGCTGCCAGTGTGGCTGGCCGTGGCGTTGTTCAACGTCAGCGTACCGCTGCCGTCCTTGGCGAGAGCGAGCGGGCCGCCACCGGTGTTATTGATCGTGCCGCTGAAGGAACTTGTCTGGTCATTGTTGCCCACGCTCAAAGTCATCGCCGTACCGGTGATATTGTCCACTGTTCCGCTGCCGGACAATCCGTTGACGCCGACATTCACGCCGTTGATGGCGAGGGTCGCGCCGGTGTTGACCGTGACGTTTCCTTTGCCTGCACCGTTCGGGAGCGCGCGGGAGTTGTTCAACTGAAGCGTGCCTGCGCTGACGGTGGTGTCGCCGGAGTAATCGCTGACGCTGCCGGTCAAAGTCAGGTTGCCATCACCCGATTTGGCAAACGAGCCGGTGCCGTTCCAGTTGTCGGAAATCTGGCCGTTGAAGGTGAGCGTCTGCGAAGCATCAATGTTGAACGTACCCGTACCGCTGCCGCCCACCGGACCGAGCCGGACACCGCGGTTGGCGCTCATCGTGAAGCCAGCTGTGACTTGAAGCGTGCCGCCATTGAGCACAAGGTTATCGGGCATGTAGCAGCCGGGGGGCTGGAAGAATACGCCCAAGTTGTTGTCAGCGGTCACACTGACGGTTCCCTCATTGATGATCGTGCCGGAAGAGTAGGTGTTTGCGCCGGCAAGCACAAGCGTGCCCGCGCCGGTCTTGGTCAATGAAGCCCCAGGCCCGTTGCCGGTGACATCGGCATTGGCAATCACGCCAGGAATCGTCAGCGTCTTAGCAGCATCCACTCCAATCGTGCCGTTGCCATAACGGGAAGTCGGCCCTAGTGCGATGCTGCGGTTGGCGCTCACGGTGACATCAGCCGTCGCATTGAGTTTGCCACCGTTGATTAGAATCGAGCTGACGACGACGGAGCCGGGAACGGCTCCAAAGTTGGCATCACTGCTGAAATTTAGCGTGCCGCCAGCGATGGTGTTGGTACCGGTGTGAGTATTATTGCCCGCAAGCGTGGCCGTACCGCTGCCCGCCTTTGTGAAACTTACAATGCCGGTGCCGTTGTCGGTGATTGTGGAATTGATGGTGGCAGCATTGGCGGAGTTGTTGATAAGGATAATCTCGCCCGCAGTATTGTCCGCGCCGCCTGCGGTGAGCGCGCCCGAATCCACTGCGGTGCCGACGGTGAGGCTCTGCGCTGAAGCCGGGAGCAGCACGCCACCAGTCGCGCCCAGGCGCAATGTCTTTGATGCCGTGTCAACCGTGGCTGCCGTGGTCGTGTTTTGCAGCAGCGTGTTGATGGTGGTGGTGGTCGCGCCGAGGGCGATGTTGCCGCCGCCGCCCGCGCTGTTCAACCGGACATTGGTGGCCGCGCCATCAGCAATGGTGCTGCCCGTGGCGGCGATATCGGTATATGCAGAATAGGCAGTGATCGCCCCGTCTCCCGCTCCGGCGGAATTGATGGCCCAATCCGCGCCTGCCACAGTGGCGTACCCACCGAGGATGCCATTGACGTTGAGCGTGTCGGTATCAGCGATACTGGCGGCACCAAAATCAATTACACCACCGCGGCTGCGGCTGAGACTATTCAGCCGAAGCGTAGCGCTGCCGCTGCTGCGCGTGACCCGGGAGTGGCCACCGAGAATTGTTGTAGAAAAGTTGATCTCTGTGTGGGTGCCACCGGAGAGGTTCACCGTGCCGCCGCCCAAAGTGAGCGGGCCTTGATCGGGAAGTTTGGAATTATCCTGCGAACTGTAATCCAAGGTCAACGTGCCTTCATTGACAATAGTACCGTTGGTGTAGGTGTTAGCACCAGAGAAAGTCCAGGTGCCACTTCCATACTTGACGATGCCGAGGTTGTTGGCAGCAGAGCCGTTCGAGATAACGCCGCTGATGGTGCCGCCGCCAGTGCCGCGCAGAACGAAATTGCGTGGGGCACCCGCCTGACTGGACAAGGCGATGCCGCCGCCGTTAGCACCATTGAAGGTGATGCCGTTGGCCACTTCCGATTGAATTGCGGCGTCTTGGCCGCCGGTTGAGCGCGTAAGCCGGCCTGACCAGATATTGCCAGTGCCGAGATTAACGATGAACGGTGAGTTATTATTGCGGCCCAAGTTGCTGGGAATGGATTGTGCGACAGTCAGTCCGCTACCAGCGACCTCAATACGATGACTGGTCTGGTTACCCTGCCCGCCGGCGATGCCAATGGTACCGGAAGCGACTCCAAGCGCAGTGCTGGAGTTGATGCGGACGGACGCGGTGGTGTTCGGCGCACTCGAACCCAGACTGAAATTTGTCGTGCTGTTGTTGCCGGACAACGTCAGTGTGCCAGAGGGCGAGTTTGCAGCCGAATTGGGTACGGTCAGACTGCCGCCGTTCAAATTGGCGCTGATGGTAGCGCTCACGTTTGGAGTGATGGTGCGGTTGGTCAGGCTGAGTTGAAATCCGCCGCCCGCGATGGTGTAGTTGCCCACGCCGCCCGCATTGAAGGTGATGTTGCCCGAGACGATGTTCGCGCCGAGCGTGACAGTGCCCGCCGTGCCGCCGGAGCCGAAGAACGGCGCGTCGGGCGTGGCGTTGGCCCAGGTGGCGTTGGCCGCGCCGGTCCACCAGTTGTTGGCGGTGGTGTCCCACGTACCGGAGCCATCCTGCGCGCCTGTGGTGGCTGTGTTGGCGTCCCATGTGAGATTGGCTGCGGAAGCCAGCATCGGCAACGACGCGGCAAGGAGTGCGAGGACGGATTTGGGGTTGAGGGTGGTTTTCATTGTTTGGCTGTGGTTTGTTTACCGCAAAATGCGCAACTTTGCCCGCCCAGATTGCGGTCGGGTGTCATGATTACTTTGTAACAAGCCCTTAAAATCGGGTCTATTACCCAAACGGGTGAAAAAGAAATGGGGACGTGCGCCGGAACCCAATCTGGCGCATCATTCGGTGAATCTAAGCATGAACTTCGCGCGCTTAATTGCGGCGGGACTCGGACTGCAAATCGCCGGGCTGCCTGTCGTTGTGTCCGGGCAGGAGACTCATCCGGCACCGGCAGCGGTTCTGACCAACGTCGCGCAAGTCCGCCAGCTCACTTCCTCGCAGGCGGCGAAAGCGCTGCCAGTGAAACTGCAAGGGGTCGTTCTCTCGCTGGCTGACCCGCGTGACAGGGCGGCCATGCTGGCGGATCAAACAGGCGGCCTGTATCTGCTCGCCAACGGGAATTTGTTTGCGCAATTCCGGCGTGGAGATTTTCTGGAGGTTGAAGGCGTAAGCGATCCCGGTGAATTTGCCCCCATCCTCAAGATTTCCAAGGTGCGCAAACTCGGAACTTCCACCAACCCGCCGCCACGAACAGTCACGTACCACCAGATCATCACCGGATCACTGGATGCGCAGTGGATCGAGTTGACCGGCGTGGTGAGGGATTACATCCCGCCCGCGCCGAATTCCGACGTGTGGCGGATTCAACTCGCGTCGGACGGTGGCGTGGTTTCCATCCGTGGACCGTTGCCGCATGACCCGAACCTGAAAGTGGACGCCGAGGTGCGGGTACAGGCAATCTGTCTGTATCAATTCAATCAGAAGCGCCAGGTGCTGACTCCCGTCCTGCAACTGCCCACCGGCATATCCGCTCAGGTGATCAAGCCCGCTCCGGAAAAACCGTTCGAGTCGCCAATCCGTCAGGCGGACAGTTTGTTTCAATTCTCCCCGGATGCACCCGTGGGTCATCGCATCCACGTGCGCGGCGTGGTGACTCACGCACATGCGGGCTCGCTCGTGTGGATTCGTGATGCATCCGCAGGTCTTCGCATCCAGACCCAGCAGGAGGAAAGTTTGCAGGCCGGTGATGAGATTGATGTGCTCGGTTTCCCGGCTTACGGCACCCACTCGCCGATTCTCGAGGACGCCGTGTTCCGAAAGACCGGCGTAACGCACCCGTTGAATCCGGTTTTGTTGACGAACGAATCCGTGGCCTTTGAACACGAGGACGACCTTGTTCAAGCCGACGCCATGCTCAAGGAGGTGCAACCGGTGCTCGAAGGGCTGGCATTCACGTTTGAAATGGGCGAGGTGACTTTCAAGGCCACGTTGAAACTCGCCACGGGCAGGCACGATCATTCCCGATGGCTGCCCGGCAGCAAGGTGCGCGTCACCGGCATCTGCACCTTGATCCATGATGACGTGCGCCCGTTGACCGGCATCTGGCAGCCGCAATCGTTTCAATTGCTGGTGCGCTCGCCGGCGGATTTGAACGTGCTGGTCGCACCGCCATGGTGGACGCCGCAACGCATCATCTATGCGTTGGGCGTCGTCTGCGCTGCTTTGCTCGCCGCCTCGGGCATCGGCATCATGCTCTCACGACGACGCCTCAACGAACAGGCGCACCGCCGCGAAATGGCGGAGGCGGAGTTCACCGCCATTCTCGCCGAGCGCAACCGCGTGGCCCGCGAGATCCATGACACGCTTGCACAGGGTCTGGCCGCCACGTCCGTGCAGTTGCGCCTGGCCAAAAAGCTCGCGG
>CAZFNB010000031.1:0-9524 GCA_964520235.1 uncultured Bifidobacterium sp.
CCAGCACGAGCCAGCCCATTGCGGCATGGTGTTTGTCTCGCGCGTCGCGCCGGGGACTTCGTTCAACCAATCCTTCGCGCGGGCCAAGGGAGGTTCGCCGGTCGCAGTAGGCTTGTAATCTTCCAGCGTGGGAGGTAGCACGGGCAAGGCGCTTTCGGGCAAGGCTTCGTGTTGTCCGTTCTTCCAAACGATCGGGAATGGCTCGCCCCAGTAACGCTGACGACTGAAGAGCCAGTCACGTAGCTTGTAGTTGATGGTTTTCTTGCCGAGACCTTTTTCTTCGAGCCATGCAGTAATTTTCTTTTTGGCCTCGGGTGTAGGAAGACCGTTAATCAAACCTGAGTTAACCGCAATGCCTTCCTCGACGGTGCAAATGTTCGTGTAGCAATATGCCAAGATAGTTTTGCCATTCACCTCGAACTTGAACGTTTCATGGTTGCCTTGGGCGTAACCGAGAGATGGATCGAATTCGAAGACCTTAAGCGCCAAAACACCGACGACGGGCTTGATAGCAAGTTGGAACTTCTTTGCAAACTCCCAGTCACGTTCGTCATGTGCGGGCACGGCCATGATGGCGCCCGTGCCGTAGCTGGCGAGGACGTAGTCGGCGATCCAGACAGGAATTTTCTCACGGTTTACAGGGTTGATCGCGTAAACGCCGGTGAAGACGCCCGTCTTTTCTTTTGAGAGTTCGGTGCGCTCCAGGTCAGACTTTTTCGCAGTGAATTCTTGATATTTTTCAATTGCTTCGAGTGGCGTTGCTGCGCCGCCCTTCCACAAATCTGGAGTGCCCTGTGGCCAGTCAGGTGGAATCGTTCCGTCGAATCGCCAAGTGACGAGGTAATGATGTTCTGGTGCTAACACCATGTAGGTTGCGCCAAAAAGAGTATCCGGCCGGGTCGTGAAGACGCCTAGCAGCGCAGAGCCGAATTGGTTTGGAATTTCAAAATCAACGTGCGCCCCTTCACTGCGCCCAATCCAGTTTCGCTGCATTTCTTTGAGCGAGTGACTCCACTCAATAGAGTCAAGATCGCTTAAAAGTCGTTCGGCGTAAGCAGTGATTCGCAGAATCCATTGCCGCATCGGTTTGCGGACGACGGGAAATCCTCCAACTTCACTTTTGCCATCTACAACTTCTTCGTTGGCGAGAACCGTGCCGAGTTCTTCGCACCACCATACGGGTTGCTCACTAACGTATGCGAGACGACGTGAATTAAACAGAACTCCCGTCACCGTTACGTCATCATTACCTTTTCGCAGCAGTTCGTCCGCATCAGAGATTATTTCATATTCAAACGCAGGCCTGATTACGTTTGGTTTGTTTGCCTTAACGTCTTCGACAATACCTTTAACAATTGGCTGCAACGTTTCAATCGGTTCAGCCTTGTTCGTCTCAGGATTGAACCACGAGTTGTAGAGCTTCAGGAAAATCCATTGCGTCCACTTGAAATACTCGACGTCGGTGGTGGCGATTTCGCGCGACCAATCGTAGCTGAAGCCGAGGCTTTTGATCTGGCGTGTGAAGTTGGCGATGTTTTCCTCGGTGGTCTTGCGCGGATGCTGGCCGGTTTTGACGGCGTATTGCTCGGCGGGCAGGCCGAACGAATCCCAACCCATCGGATGCAGGACGTTGAATCCGCAGGCGCGACGGTAGCGGGCGAGAATGTCCGTGGCGGTGTAACCTTCGGGATGCCCGACGTGCAAGCCAGCGCCGCTGGGATACGGAAACATGTCGAGGATGTAGAACTTCTTGGGCAACTGCGTTGCGGCCACCTTGCCGGAAACTTTGTGGCGTTGCGCGAAAGCGTGGTCGGCGGGGATTTCGTCGCCGGGATTGAACGCGCGGAATGCCTGTTGTTGCTCCCAGGTTTGTTGCCACTTGGGTTCGATCAGATGGAACGGATATTGTCTGCGACTGCCTGCCATAGAGCGGGAGATATTGCGGAATTCGCGTGTGCCCGGCAATGGCGGAGTTGATGCGTGCCGGTTTCGGACCGGGGCGTGGATATGTTGAAAGCAAAAAGTCCGCGAGGTTTGCTCGCGGACTTTGAAGTCGTTGTGTCACGTCGCTGCTATGTGCGTGCGGCGGGTTTGTTCTTGGCACTGTCGAGTATCTTCTCGGCGATGCTGTTGGGCACCTGCTCGAACGTGAGCGGCTCCATGGAGTAGCTGGCGCGGCCCTTGGAGAGCGAGCGGATGGCGGTGGCGTAGCCGAACATTTCGGCGAGCGGCACCTGCGCGTTCACAATCGTCTGTCCCTGCTTCGCCTCGATGTTCAGGATCATGCCGCGACGGCGGGTAATATCACCGATCAGGTCGCCTTGGTATTCATCGGGCGTGGTCAGTTCGACCTTCATGATCGGTTCGAGCAGGATTGGGCCGGCCTTCTTGAACGCGTCTTTCAACGCGAAGATGCCCGCCATCTTGAACGCGAGTTCGTTCGAGTCCACTTCGTGGAAGCTGCCGTCCGTGACCTGGACCTTGATGTCAATGACCTGATAACCGGCATAGACACCACCCTTGATGGCTTCTTCAATGCCGTCAATGACCGCCGGGATGTATTCCTTGGGAATCGTACCGCCGACGATTTTGTTTTCGACTTCGACGCCTTTGCCCTTTTCGTTGGGTTGAACCTGGATGCAGGCGTGACCGTATTGACCGCGACCGCCGGATTGACGGATGAATTTGCCTTCGCCGTCTGCGTTCTTCGTGATCGTTTCGCGATACGCGATCTGCGGCGCGCCGGCATTGGCCTCAACCTTGAACTCGCGCATCAAACGGTCGCGAATGATTTCCAAGTGAAGCTCGCCCATGCCCGCGATGATGAGCTGGCCGGTTTCTTCGTTGGTGAAGCATCGGAACGTCGGGTCTTCTTCCGCGAGACGTTGCAAGCCTTCAGACATCTTGTCGCGATCCTGCTTGGTCTTCGGTTCGACCGCCATGCTGATGACAGGCTCGGGGAACGTCGGAGGTTCGAGCGTCACGTCGAAGTCCTCATTGCAGAGCGTGTCGCCCGTGGTGATGTTGCGCAGACCGACGAGCGCGGCGATGTCGCCGGCATACACGCGATCAATGTCCTTGCGTTCGCTGCCCTGGATGACCATGAGGCGGCTGACGCGTTCACGCTTGCGCGTGCGCGGATTGTAGATGGTGTCGCCCTTGCCGAGTGAGCCGGAATAGACGCGGAAGAACACGAGTTTGCCGGCGTAGGCATCGGTCCAAAGCTTGAACGCAAGCGAGCAGAATTTGTTGTTGTCGTCGGTTTGGACTTCAACCACGGTGTCTGTGCCTGGCTCAGTCCCTGTTGCCGCAGGAATGTCCAGCGGGCTGGGGAGATAATCCACGACGGCATCCACAAGCACTTGCACGCCTTTCTTTTTGAAGGCCGAGCCGCACAGCACGGGGATGAGTTCGATCTTGCAGGTCAAACGACGGATGGCCGCCTTGAGCGAAGCCGCATCAATCGGCTTCTCTTCGAGCACCATTTCCGCGAGGGTGTCATCCTTGTTGGAAACGGCTTCGATGAGTTCCTGCAACGCTGCCTTCGCACGCGCTTGTTGCTCGGGCGAAAGGTCCTTGATGTCGTACTTCAGACCTTCGTTGGCAACGTCACCCGGCCCCCAGACGATGGCCTTCTGGTTGACGATATCAATGACGCCTTCAAACTTATCTTCCGCGCCGATGGGCAGCATGATCGGATACGCGTAAGCTTTGAGTTTGGTGCGCATGTCATTGAGCGCGTTCTCAAAATTCGCACCGGTGCGGTCCATCTTGTTGACGAACGCGATGCGTGGGACTTTGTATTTGGTGGCCTGACGCCAGACTGTTTCGGATTGCGGCTGCACGCCGGCGACGCCGCAGAACACGGCAACGGCGCCGTCGAGCACGCGCATGGAGCGCTCGACTTCGGCGGTGAAGTCCACGTGACCGGGAGTATCAATGATGTTGATGCGATGCGGCACGTCGGTGAAAGCCTTGTACAGACCTTCTTCCTTCTTCTGTTTCCAGAAGCAGGTCACGGCGGCGGAGGTGATCGTGATGCCGCGCTCCTTTTCCTGCTCCATCCAGTCGGTCACGGTGTTGCCGTCATCCACGTCACCGATCTTGTGGATGAGACCGGTGTAAAAGAGAATACGCTCGGTGGTCGTGGTCTTGCCGGCGTCAATGTGCGCGGCGATACCGATGTTGCGGGTGCGTTCGAGCGTGTACTCACGGTTAGGAGAGTTCGGCGATTTCATAGTTGGAGCGGCTGCGACTGTCATAATTGTCTCTGTGATAAAAAAAACGCCCCGAGCAAGGTTTGCTTCCGGGGCGTGTTAAAGTTTGTGAACTACCAGCGGAAGTGCGCGAAGGCCTTGTTGGCCTGCGCCATCTTGTGAACTTCGTCACGCTTGCGGATCGCGTTCCCTTGGCCTTGATACGCTTCCATGATCTCGGCGGCGAGCGCGTTCTTCATGGGCGTGCCTTTGCGGGAATCGGCAAAATCCACGATCCAGCGCAACGCGAGCGATGCCTGACGATCTGCGGGAACTTCCATGGGCACCTGATAGGTCGCACCGCCGACGCGGCGGGCCTTGGTCTCGATGCGAGGCTTGGCGTTGTCCACGGCGCGCTGGAGCACTTCAACCGGATTTGATCCCGGGTTCTTCTCGGACAACTGGTCGAACGCACCATAGACGATGCGCTGGGCGGTGCTTTTCTTGCCGCCGAGCATGATGGTGTTGACGAGGCGGGAAACCAGCGTGCTCTGGTATTTGCCGTCACGAGTGACGGGACGTTTGGTGGCTTGACGACGACGTGACATGGCTCAGTTCGTTAAATCGTGGTTGAAATTACTTGGCTGCGGCGGGTTTGGCTTCCTTGGGCTTCTTGACGCCGTACTTGGAGCGGCTGACGCGACGCTTCTCGACACCGGCGGCGTCGAGCGTGCCGCGAACGATGTGATAGCGCACGCCGGGCAAATCCTTCACACGACCGCCACGCACGAGCACGATGGAGTGTTCCTGCAAATTGTGGCCTTCATCGGGAATGTAGGCGATCACTTCGAATCCGTTCGTCAGGCGCACCTTGGCGACCTTGCGCATCGCGGAGTTCGGCTTCTTCGGCGTGCGGGTCATGACCTGGATGCACACGCCACGACGGAACGGCGAGTTCTCCAAAGCCGGAGACTTGGACTTGTACTTGATCTTCGTGCGGCCCTTGCGGACCAATTGATTGATTGTCGGCATTTGCTAAAAATTGTCCCGTCCCGGAAGTCTCAAACCTCCAGAGAAACGGAGCGGAGAGAGTAGCAAAGCAACCTTGCCGTGCAACAAGTTTTTTGGAGATTTTTGGAACAGGCGGCGTTCCTGTCCGCAATCGGCTCAACGCCAACGCCGCCGGCATCGGTTGACTCCAACAGCCAAACCGCCCAGCAACAGGGGTAAATTTCCTGGCTCAGGCACGATTGCGGTGCCAAATGTGACGTTGTCGAGCATTTCCTCGTGAGTGCCGGGGATGAAGTTGCCGCCGTCGTGGTAAATCAGGCTGCTGATCGGTTGCGAGAAGGCGACACCGAAAAATGTCCACGAACCGACAGGCCCGGAGAAGTTGTAAGAATAGGACTGACCACCAAGCAGGTTCACGGTCAGCGTGGCGTTGAATGTTGTGTTCGGAGAAATGCCGCCCGAAAAATCCGCGCCAAAGGCGTTTTTGCCGGATGGAAGATAAATTCCGATTGGATAACTGGAATCGAAGTTCCAGATGTATTGGCCGGTACCTGGAATTGGATAGGGTCCGCCACTGCCGGGGTTGCACACGAACAACTGGCTCTCGGCATTTGTGATTGTCATGCCTGAGACCGTGATCGGCGAAGTGCCCGTCGAGAACGGGCCGGATGGCGACAGGCTTTCAAAGTTGATCGAAGTGCTCGGAGGCACTGATTGCAAGGCGGCATTGAACGTCGGGCGGTCTGTAAAAACGACGCCTTGCGCGTAGCTATTGACGACAAACAACAACAAGACGCAAGCTGCCGGGGCTGGTTTTTCATCGCGGAAGATTGCCCATCTGATGCGGAGATTCGGTTTCATGGCGACGTCTGCGATTCTCCACCTGTGAATATGCCGGTCAAGCTGATTTTGGCGATGTTGCGAAAGCGGCGGCAGGCCGCTACATTTGCCGCGTGAACCAGTTCACGAAACAGGAGTTGCAGGTCTTGTTCGCCGTGCTCGGGCTGTTGTTGCTCGGGTTGGCTGTCAAAACCTGGCGCGCGGCGCATCCGCCTGCTTATGTGGAACAGACACACCATTAAAGATGCACGAAGCCCTTTTTGAAGAAGCTCTCGCGGAAATCCTGTCGCGCGATCCACGTTACCATCGCGACGCGTATGTATTTGTGCGCGAGGCGCTCGATCACACACAGAAAACCGTGATGAAGGAAACCCCGGCACGCCAGCAACGGCAGGCCGGATCACAGGAGAACCACGTCACCGGCCAGCAATTGCTTGATGGCATCCGTGAGTATGCGCTCGCGCAGTTCGGCCCGATGACCCAGATGCTTCTCGAGGAATGGGGCGTGCGCAATTGCCGGGATTTTGGCGAGATCGTATTTAACATGGTTGAAAGCGGCTGGCTGAAGAAAACCGAAAAAGACAGTCGCGCTGACTTTGAAGGCGGCTACGATTTTCACGAGGCGTTTCGGAAACCATATTTGCCGGCGAACAAGGTGACGAATAATAATTCCGAATCCAAACCCACCGGCGTATAGTTTGCCCGCTCATGACCAAAAAATCTTCCGCAGGAAAGCTGTCGCCTCAAATTCCCTCCGTTCCTCCCGGCGTTGTGCTTACTACGCTCGATAACGGTCTCACGATCATCGTTCGCGAAGATCACAGCGCGCCCGTCGTTTCGGCGCAGGCGTGGGCGATGACCGGCAGCATTCACGAGGACCGCTGGCTCGGCGCGGGTTTGTCGCACGTTCTCGAACACATGCTGTTCAAGGGCACGACCACGCGCCCCGGCAGTCGCATTGATCAGGAAGTGCAGGAAGCCGGTGGTTACATGAACGCCTACACGAGCTTCGACCGCACGGTGTATCACATTGACGTGCCGAATACCGGCGCGAGGACTGCCATTGATATTCTGTGCGACATCATGCAGAACGCATCGTTGCCTCCGGATGAACTCGCCAAGGAAATGGACGTGATCCGCCGCGAGATGGATATGTGCCAGGACGATCCGGGTCGTCGGGCAAGCCGTCGGTTGTTCGAGACCGCTTACACGAAAAGCCCGTATCGTTTCACCATCATTGGTTATCCGGATATCTTCAATGAAGTCAAACCTGATGACATCCTTGGCTATTACCGCGGACGATATGCGCCGAACAACGTGTTCTTTGTCGTCGCCGGTGATGTGAACAAGGACGAGGTCATTGCGCAAATCCGCGAGTCGTACGCGAAGAACAAAGCCAAACCATTGCCTCCTGTCGTGTTGCCACAGGAGCCACGCCAGACCGCTTCGCGCGAAATCATCGAGGAAGCCGCCATCGAACTCGGCCATTTTCATTTTGCCTGGCATATTCCCGAGTTGCGTCATCCCGACGTGCCGATGCTCGACGTGCTTGCCGTGTTGCTCGGCAGTGGGCGCAGTTCACGCCTTTACCAGCAGGTGCGCGAGAAGCAGGGTTTGGTCAATTTCGCCGACGCGTGGACTTACAATCCGGGCAACCCTGGCATCTTTGGCATGAGCGCAGTGGTGGACGCGGACAAATTCGAGAAGGCCCGCGATGCAATGCTTGCTGAAGTCGAGAAACTCAAACGCTCACCGATTCCGAAATCGGAACTCGGTAAAGCCGTGAAACAATACATTGCTGCCACGCTTTCCACGCGCAAAACGATGCAGGGTCAGGCTGCGGATCTTGGCGGAAGCTGGCTTGCTGCGGGCGATCTGAATTTCTCCGAGCGCTATCTTGCCGCCGTGAAACGCATCACGCCTGCCGACTTGCAGCGCGTCGCAAAACAATATCTCACCGCAGAGAACCGCACCGTTTACGCGCTCTTGCCGAACGGGACCGCGCCAAAGTCCACGACCGTTGTAGAAAAAATCAGCGAGAACGCGATTCAAAAGTATACTTTGCCAAACGGACTGCGGCTGCTCGTGAAAGAGGATCATCGCCTGCCGTTCGTCGAATTTCGCACCGTGTTTCAAGGTGGTGTGCTGGCGGAAAACACGGACAACGGCGGCATCACACAGTTGCTCGCCAGGCTGCTGCTCAAGGGCACAAAGAAACGCAGCGCCGAGGATATCGCCACGGAGATTGAATCCGTCGGTGGCCATATTGACAGTTACGGCGGCAACAACAGCTTTGGCGTGAATGCGGAAGTGTTGAGTTCGGATTTCGACACGGGACTTGATCTCGTTGCCGACGTGATTCTGAATCCGGTGTTTCCTGCGCCCGCGCTCGAACGCGAACGCGAGATTCAGCTTTCCAACATTGCCGCGCAAAAGGACGACCTCCTCAAGAGCGCGAGCAAGGCCATGCGCCGCGCATTGTTCGGCAATGCCAGCTACGGTTTGGATGCGCTTGGCACGGAGGAAAGTGTTCAATCCATCAAACCCGCTGATTTGAAAGCGATGCACGCGCGGCTCGTCACGCCCGGCAACTGCGTCCTCGCCATCTACGGCGACGTGCAAGCGAACAAAGTTCTGGCCGCCGTGAAGAAAGCATTCGCGAAGTGGAAGGCGAGTCCCCTCACCCCGCCCCTCACCCCATCCGATGGGGAGAGGGTGTCCGAAGGACGGGAGAGGGGTGACTTTCCCAAGCGCGTCACCGAGACTCGCGACAAGAAACAAGCCGTGCTCGTGATGGGTTTCTCCGGCACGACACTCCACGCCCCAGATCGTCACCCGATGGAATTATTGCAGGAGTCATGCAGCGACCTCGGCTCGCGATTGTTCCTGCGCGTGCGCGAAAAGCTTGGCCTCGCCTACTACGTCGGTGCGCAACACTTCCCAGGCCTCGTCCCCGGCTATTTTTCATTCTATGCCGGCACCGAACCGGAAAAAGCCGCGCAGGTGGAAAAGGAATTTCTCACCGAGGTTGAATTGCTCAGGAGCGAAGGTCTGACGCAGGAGGAGTTGGATCGCGCCAAGGCGAAAGTCATCGGCCAAAGGAAAATTGCACGGCAGGATTTGGGCGGCTTTGCCACCACCACTGCGCTCGACGAACTCTACGGCCTCGGCTTCAACTACACCGACAGCGAGGATGCAAAGTTCCAGTCCGTGACTCTGGAACAAATCAAAGCCGTCGCTCAAAAATATTTGCGGCCCGATGCTTTCGTGCTGGCTGTGGTGAAACCATAATGGCGAGCCGCGCTCCGGCGAATAGTTCGCCCGGCTTGAGGTTTGTTCGCTGAATTGATTTACTTTGGTTGCAATTGCCCACGCTATGAAAACGAATGCCCACGACGGAAAAAAATTGTCCCCCAAACAACGCGACGAGTTGCTGGCGGCGTTGCAGGCGCGGTTTGACGCGAACCCGGCCCGTCA
>CAZFNB010000032.1:0-9516 GCA_964520235.1 uncultured Bifidobacterium sp.
TCACCACGTTTGCAACCGGACTGGATTTCCCGCTCGGGATGGCGGTGCTGGCGGACAATTCATTGCTTGTAGCGGTCAGTCAAGGGCCGGGCATCTTCAACACGGCAGGACAGATCGTCCGGTTGACGGACACGAACCTTAACGGCGTCGCAGACGGGCCTGCGACGGTGTTGTTCGGCGGTCTGCCGGGCGCGCAAACGGCGTTACGACTGGCGGGCAGTCTCGTTTTGGTCACGGGACAAGCGAGGCCGATCACCATTTTGCGGACGGGTGCCACGCCCGCGTCACCGCTGACTTTCGTGGGGCAGATTCTCCTCACATACCCGGGCGGATGGGGGCACGCACATTCCGCGCTTGGAGTCCGCAAGGTGAGCGGCCAGACGAACAGTTATCACGTCATCTTCCAGATCGGCGGACAGTTCAACGCGACGGTGAGCACAGGAACGGTGACAATGTCGAGCACGAACATCTCCGGTGCGACAGGCACGATGCTGGGCGATTCGATCTACCAAATCACCATCGTGGATAACGGGGTAAACGTCACGGCGTCGAATCTTGTTCAACTGGCGTCAGGCCTTCGCAATCCAGCGGGATATGCGTTCCATCCGACGACGGGCGATCTTTATTTTCAAGACAACGGCATTGACGGTCTGGTCAACGGGAATGAACCGTTGAGCGCAGATGAGTTGAATTACATCGCGCGGACAAACCTCGGTGGCACCGTGGAGTTTTTTGGTTTTCCGGCGAACTATACGCTTTACCGCACGAACACGTTCGTGGGCGGCGCGGGGATTCCACCCTTGATCGCATTCCAGCCCATTCCGAATCCGTTCACAGGAAAGGAAAGCGAGGGAGCAAATGATGTGACGTTCGCGCCACCGGGATTTCCAAACGGATTGAACAACGGTGTGTTCATGGGTTTTCACGGGAGGTTCAATTCCGGCAGCCTGACCAACGAGGAAAATCCCGTCGTATATGCAGACCCTGCGACGGGCGCGTATTTTCATTTCATCGCGGGGCAACAGGCAGGCATCGGGCATCTGGACGGTTTGCTGGCCACTAGCGATTCGTTGTTCGTCGCAGATCTGTCGAGCAACGGCAGCGTGACCGGCGCCGCAGGTTCAGGGACGGGAGTGATTTACCAGATCAAGTCGCTGGTCACGCCGCCACCAGTCTTGTCAGCGCAACGGGCTGGACCGCAGATCAAGCTGACCTGGGATCGTGGCACGCTGCAATCTGCGACCGAGGCGAATGGTTTGTGGACTGACGTTGCAGACTCGTTCAGCCCGCACCTGACGACGATGTCCGGGTCAAAGAGATTCTTTCGCGCGCGCTATTGACGGAATCAGTTTTCAGCGATGCAGTAAAGATTCTCCTGGCCACGAATGAACAGTTCCCTGCCGGCCAACGCGATCGAGGCATCGGTGCGTTCATCGAGCTTGTTGTTGGCGAGCACTTCCAGTTTGTCCGATTGCTTAAGCACAATGGTGCGGCCTTCGCGACCCAGGACATAAACGCGATCCTTGGCTGCCACAGGCGAGGCATAGACACCGAAAACGCCCTCGAGTTGTTCAGCTTCAAAAAGCCCCCTGCCCTCGCGGGTATCAAAGCACGATAACTTGCCGGTGTTACCCGCAAGGAAATAGAGACGGTTGCCTGCCAGCAACGGTGAAGGCACATAGGGTGTGCTCTTGTTGTAACTCCAGCGAATCGCATCCGTGCCAGTCAGATCGCCGGTGCGTCCGAGCTTGATGCCCAGCAACGCCGCACCCCGGAATCCACTGATCGCATAAAGCGTGTCGGCGTCGTTGACGAGACAGGGAATGGCGTTGTCAGTCATGCCCGAGCAGGACCAGATTTCCTTGCCGCTCGCAAAATCGTAACTACGAATCGTTTTTGCGTTGACCACGACCTGGAGCTTTTTGTCCTTCTCAATCACGAGCGGTGTTGTCCAGCCGGTGGGCTCATTGCGTGGAGTGCGCCACAGTTCGTTTCCGTCTTTTTTGCTCAAAGCCACGATGAAATCGTTTTGCGTTTCATCGTCCCAACTGATGAACACCGCGTCACCATGCAGCGTGGGCGACGCGCCCTCACCAAAGCCGTTGCGCGTGATCATGTGGCCGAAATCCTTCGACCATTTCAGATTTCCGTCCATGTCATAACAGTGCAGCCCGCGCGATCCAAAATATGCAATGACCAAATTGCCGTCGGTGACCGGCGATGCTGAGGCAAACCCGTGATCCTGATGGTGACCTTCGTGTGGCACCTCCTCTCTAGCGGTACGTTGCCAGAGCACCTTGCCGCTGACGCGATCCAAACAAAGTACGACGAACTGATGTTTCTCGGTCGGTTTTTCACCACGTCCAAAACCACCTCCACGACGACGAGCACCTGCATCCGCTTGAGCATTTGTATTTGTGGTTGAATCCGGAGCGGGCGCTGCTGCAACGGCGGGTTCGGCTTTCTTTTCAGCAGCAATCGCCGAAAGAATGAAAACCTTGTCACCCCAAATCACCGGCGTGGATGTACCGCGCCCGGGAATCTTCACCTTCCATTTGACATTCTTGGTTTCACCCCACTCCAGAGGCGGGTCGGCATGAGGCGCAACACCTGTGGCCACAGGACCGCGCCAAGCCGGCCAATATTGGTCGGCCGAAGCGGATTCCGCCTCGACTATGGTTGTAGTTTGAGAGACAAGCGCAAAAAACAATGAACAGGGCAGAACTTGAATTTTCATGGATGTGTCTTGGACGGCACAGGCACAATCCTATTCAAGACGCGTCAAAATTCGGGCAAGCAGGACAATTTTACGGGACTTTTTGCGTTTACACGCCTCGCCTGTCAGGCCGTCCTTTTCAAGGTCTGGAAAAAGCAAGAAGGCCCGAAGTAAAACTTCGGGCCTTCCAGTGTGAAGTAATTTTGAATTACGGCAGCGCGTGACCGGATTGATTACAGGTCGGCTTGGCATTCACAGTTGAGAGTGAATACGTGCCGCCGGACGGACATTCGGGCCATTCACCCGTTGTGCCACGACCGAGGTAAGGCATCACGTTAGCAGAAGTAACGGTCGCCGAACCGGATTTGTTGTTTTCCAAAGCCCACTGTTGGATACCACCGTCAATCTGGCGGAGGTTGTTGATGCAGGCATTGGTCTGCGAGGTCGTGCGGGCGCGCACGAAGTTGGGGATGGCGATCGCGGCCAGCAAGCCAATGATGGCGACAACGATCATGATTTCCACCAGCGTGAAACCCGCCTTGCGGGAGGTGTTGATCTTCATAACTGCTCTATACCTTTCTTTTGTTGATACGGCGTGAACACCACAGCAGGCTTGTTAAACGATTACGGTTGGTGCTCACTAATTGCCTGCTGCAACCGCTTGGCGGGAATTTAGCAATGGCAATGCCAAGCAATTTGAAGATTTGAGTTAAAACAAAAAGGGCTTGGAAGAACTCCAAGCCCTTTCAAGTGATTTGATGAAGTTCGTCAAGGAACGGCATCAAGCGAGTGACCGTTCTGGTTGCAGGTTGGCTTGGCATTGACAGTCGTCACGCTATAACTACCACCACCGGGGCAACGCGGCCATTCACCGTTACCGCGGCCGAGATAAGGGACAACATTTGCCGAAGTCACAGTCGCCGAGCCGGATTTGTTGTTTTCAAGCGCCCACTGCTGAATCGCACCATCAATCTGACGTAGATTGTTGATACAAGCGTTTTTCTGGGCTGTAGTGCGGGCTTTCACAAAGTTCGGAATCGCTATCGCCGCAAGCAATCCGATGATCGCCACCACAATCATGATCTCCACCAAGGTAAACCCCGCTTGGAGATGTTTTCTAAGCTTCATAACTGACCTTTCTTTTGGTTTTGCGGCGCGAACCCCGACATTGGGCGGATAATAAAATATGACAGATTTGGTTCACTCATTGCCCAACACCAACCGCTTGTTCGACATTAAACGCGGCGGAAATGAAATCAATCTCCAAGCCGACCGTCCCCCATGGATTCTTTCCCGACCTGACTCCGTATAAACCCGGAAATTCCATTCCAATCTTGAGGCAGATGTGTCTCAAACAGAAATTGGGCACCATTCAACTCAGATCATTTTCCGCCGCTATTCTTTGAACCTCCGACCAGACTGTCGCGATAGATGGAGTAATTCCTGAGCAAGGACTCCTGGAATTTGTCGAACTCGCGTGCCTCAAACGGAACGGGTAATTCCTCCTTGTTTTCGACAAACTTCCCACTTGCACCAATGTTCTGAATGAAAATAACACGGCCCGTCTCCTGACCGGCGCTTTCACCCTGACGATTCGATATAATCATGCGGTCACCCTTGACCACCGCATAGTCTTGATATGAGTTGAGCACAAAGCTCTTTTCCCCGGTCGCATCTGCATACAGTGATCGCCCTTGATACAACTCGGCTTTTGGAAGAGGAATTCCAAGCGAGTCCAGCAACGTCGGCAGAACATCCACCTGGGAACCAATCACGCTATTGGTTCGTGTTCCCGTCTTTTCAGGATCAAGAATGATCAACGGAACATTCGCCAGTTCAGGTGTCACCCTCCAACCGTGGCCGACAGTTCCATCCTTGCCGCCAAGCATCTCGCCATGATCCGCTGTGATCACCACCAATGTCTTCTCCAGCAGCCCGGTGCTTTTCAATTCATCCAAAATCGAGGTGATCACCCAATCCATGTAAAGCATCTCGTTCAAATAAAGGGGCTCATAATTCCCGACTTCCAGCGCCTTGTGCTTTCTGAACCGTTCCGGAATACAATCGTAAGGGTAATGCGGCGCAGCAGGCACATAGGT
Source organism: uncultured Bifidobacterium sp. (assembly GCA_964520235.1). Taxonomy (GTDB): domain Bacteria; phylum Verrucomicrobiota; class Verrucomicrobiia; order Limisphaerales; family JADLHS01; genus JADLHS01. Next base: position 4,816 of record CAZFNB010000032.1, read on the forward strand.
CAGGCAAAACCTCGCATTCGTTGATGCATGTGCGCGCAATTTTTCCTGGATCGCTTTCAACGTATCCTCCTCACGCAATCCCCACGCAACACGATCACCTGAATCCGCTCCCGGCATCGTGTCGGCATCGTACATTTCCGCGATACCGCGCTGCTTCAAAAAATGTCTGAAGCCTGTGTAATCAAAATACGACGAATAAAACAGCGAGCACGAATACCCATTTTCATCGAGCACTTCGAAAATGCTCTTCACACCAACGCGCTCAAGCGTGAACGTGTTGAAATCCGATACCGGGTAAAGTCCCGTGAAGGTCGCGAACCGTGCGTGAATCGAACTGGCGAAACTCGAAAAGAAATTCGGGAACAACTCCATCCGATCTTTGTATTGGGAGAGCAACGGTTGCGTATCCTCCATTCCGCCGAAAAGAGAGAGGTATTTGTTATACGACGACTCCATGAAAATTATCACCACGTTCAAATCGCGGCGCGGACGCGATGCCGAGCCCCGTTGAGCACCGAACATAACCTCCATCCCTAGCGTCTCTGCACGGTTGCGAAATTCCTCGGGAGACATTGGCCGCGACGCCAGGCGTTTCCAGAATTTGCTGGACTGCACGAGCCGCAATGCCGACTGCCCTTCTCCGACATCGGGCCGGGCCAATCCCACACCCACAAGGGCAAGCAGCATGAACAAACCGCAAGCCCACCGCGCGCCTGCATCGCCGCAAACCGGCTCACCTGTAACTCGCCGTTTTGCAAGAAACCGCACCACTGCAAAGTAAATGCCGACGGCAATCGCCAGGAACAGCGTCAGCCGGGGCAGATACGGCTGCGCCATACGCCACATCATTCTGGGACTGTCCGCGAATGAGATCAGATCGCAGCTCAATCGCACGCCCATGATTTGAGTCAGCCTCAAATCCACAACAGCCAGCACGATGGCTCCGAGAATGATCATGTCCAGCCACCACCATTTCAGCGTCGGAAAAAATCGCCGTGCCAGCACCGCAAAAAGCCAGCAGCAACAAACCAAAATCAATTCCCCGAGAAAGTAATGCGGACAAGACACAGCGAAGCCGAACAGCGATTTGTAATTTTCCGACATCGGATAATTCTGGCAGGCCAGCAACACGAAGCTCACAAAATAAAACGTTCCCAATGTCACCCAGGCCGGACGAAATCCCCACCGCACGGCCGGCCAGCCGATCGCCACGAACAACACCGCCAGTTCTCCAATCAGCAACGCAAAGTAAGGTGTCAGCTTGATCAGGATTTCCACCTCACCCGAAAACAACAGCCAGATCATGAGTGTCCATGCCAGCGGCAGCAACAGCCATCGCGCCCGAATGGGCCCTGCGTTTGAAAAAAGTGTCCACGAGCACGCTGCTCCAACCGCCACGCACACGAACAACTCCCTTCGTTGATGTAGAAATTCCTGAAGACAGATCACCCAATACAATCCCGCCGCCGCCGCCGTCAGATACAAAGCCCGATCCTCGCGCCCCTTTCGCACCAGACAAAAATAAGCGATCCCATAAACCGCCATCCACACGGCCAGATACGGACGACGAAAGAATAGATTAAGATTCAGGTAGGGAATCAACCCGCTCCACTCCAGCGTCCCCTCCATGATGCGGTAAATATAATTCCGATTTCCTTCATGAAACGTCAGGAAGATGAACAACAATCCCAATCCCACCACGACAACGTTTGCCCATCGCACAGCCTTCACACCTACCGCGCGGCAACTCCTTGCCAAGGCGCACAAACTCACCACGCCAACCAGCGCAAACCCGTAAAACGCCACGTAATCCAACCACGAATCCCTCACGCCTGTCACACGCCAATGCGTCTCATAAAGCTGCTTACGCACCCCGAACAACAACGCCACTTTGATCACCGCCAGTGCCAGAAACAGCACACCAAGCCGGACGATGGCTTCTCTGGGCAATGTCAGCCACCGTCGCCAGCGCGGCGTTTTTCCGTTCACTGTCCCGGAAACCGGCTTTGCTGCATCAGATTGGAACGATTCGTTCATGTTGAAAACTTCGCTGCGCGCTTGTCGCAGTCCGTGTGCCCGGATTATGCTCCGCCACGTCGCTATGCAGCAAGACTCACGAATTTACATCGCGGGCCATCGTGGACTCGTCGGCAGCGCCATCTGGCGTGAACTCCAAAAACGCGGCTACAAAAATCTTCAGGGCCGCTCTCACACCGAACTCGACCTTTGCGATCCCGACGCCGTGCAGAGATTTTACGCCGCTGAAAAACCCACGCACGTCATCTGCGCCGCGGCACGCGTCGGTGGAATTGTAGCCAACGACACCCGGCCCGCGGAATTCATCTACGACAATCTCCAGATCCAAAACAACCTCATCCACGGCGCATGGAAAGCCGGCGTCAAAAAGCTGCTCTTCCTCGGCAGCTCCTGCATCTACCCGCGACTTGCCCAGCAGCCGATGACCGAGGATTGCCTCCTCACCTGTCCGCTTGAACCCACGAACCAGTGGTACGCCATCGCCAAGATCGCCGGGTTGAAGATGTGTCAGGCATACCGCCGTCAATACGGATGCAACTACATCACCGTCATGCCCGCGAACATCTATGGCGTGAACGACCACTACGACCTCACTCACTCGCACGTCCTGCCTGCACTCATCCGGAAATTTCACGAAGCCAAAACAGCCAACGCACCCACCGTCACCTGCTGGGGCACGGGCAGTCCACGCCGCGAATTTCTCTTTGCCGACGACCTCGCTGCCGCGTGCGTTTTCCTGATGGAAAAGTACAACGACGAACTCCACGTCAACGTCGGCTATGGCGACGATGTGACCATCCGCGAACTGGCCGAACTCGTCCAACGCGTCATCGGTTACAAGGGCAAAATCGTTTGGGACACCACCAAACCCGACGGCACACCGCGCAAGCTTCTGGACGTTTCACGACTTTTTGACATGGGCTGGCGGCCACAGGTGAACCTTGAAACCGGAATCCGCCTTGCCTACGAAGACTACGTCAAACGGATGCCGACAAATTAAATCTCTCCTTTCGCGCATTGTAAATGCCCATCAAACAAGCCATCCCGTTGTTACGAGTCGCCGATGTCGCACGCTCGATTGAATGGTATCGCGGCACGCTTGGTTTTGTTGGTGATCCGTTTCCTCCGAAGCCACCTTATCAGTTCGCCATCCTTCGGCACGGACAAACCGAGATGATGCTGCGCCGTGGTTCACCACCCGCTCGTTCAAACCCGCGACCGTACGATTGGGATGTTTATCTGAGGCTTGAAGGCAGTCAGTTCCGTGAAATGTTCGCCCAGCTCAATGCCCTAGGCATCGTGACCCGCCGGTTGGAGCGCATGTTCTACGGACTGGCTGAGTTTGAGATCACCGATCCCGATGGATACATCATCTGCCTGAGTCAGATGCTTGAAGATGCGAGCGATCTGCCTTCACCCGCAGTCTGACTCGAAATTCCCTGTCACTCCCTGTCACTGATTCCGATATTTCTTGTGACAGTCCGCGCAGTTGGCTGAAGTTTTTTTGAACACGAGGTCAATCGTCGCAACGTCGTTTGTTCCGCGCAAAACATTGCGCAGCGCATCGGCTGACAATCCGGCCTGGGTGAGTTTCTTCCGGTAATCATCCGTTCGCTTCGCCGTATCTTCGGTACGGTCCATTTCCTTGAACTGTTCCCAAAGCATGGTGGCTTCGTGCGCGGGAGAAATGTCCGCGTGACCCGGCGGCGTTTTCCAGGCGGCTTTTTGCGCGAGTTTCAGATTTGAGAAATGTTCGTCAATCTTCACCATCGCGTCCACAAGCGTGGAGGGTTGGGTGACTTCAGGAAAACTTTTCACGGCGGCGAGTTCAGCCGTTGTAGGTGTTTTGAATTCGCTCGCGGCGCGATAGAGGCCGGGATAATCCGCCGCGGTGCCCGCCGCCCGCAACCACTCAACGGCTTGATTTGTCGTCCAGCCCTCGCTCGCCTCACACATCACGGCCACCGCCGCCGGGCCACGATGCAATCCGTGATGACAATGCACGAAGAACGGCCCGCTCACTTCTGCCGTCAGCTTGGCGAGTTCCGCGACGCGATTTGTCGGGATGCCATCATAACCGTATGGCAGATGCACATAGCGCAGACCATGTTTGCGCGCAGCTTCCACATCCGGCTTGCTGCCATCCACGCTGACGATGGTCTTAACACCGAGTTTGGCGATAGCCTCGAACGCTTCATCATCTTCCGGTTGCGACCCGGAATAGACCTTGGCGGAAGCGCGAAAAGCGTTATGGACGCCGGGAATCTCGATGGGCTGAGCAACAGCGTTCGTCGAAGTGGTCTTTGGTGTGGACTCCTCCGCGCGCAACGACGAGGTGTTTATCAGCAAGGCGAACGTCGCGACGCTGATGTAAAATTTTGCACCTGAAGTTTTGATGATCACGCGCGGACATTAGTGAGGCGACCGTGACACGTCAACAGGAGAAGGATTGATTGGCTGCACACGCTTGACGAAAAAAACTGCGGCCCGTTGAATGCGAGCCGCAGTTCCCCTCTATCAAGCGAAACCCTGAAAGCGCAGGTTCCGCAAGCCGGCGTTGTTCAGGATTGTCGCCAATTGGCGGCCCGATCCCGCGATTGGACAAGAACGAGAATTCCCAATCCCATCAGAAGAACGGAGCCTGCGCCGGGTTCCGGCACGGGC
>CAZFNB010000033.1:0-9431 GCA_964520235.1 uncultured Bifidobacterium sp.
CCGTTATTGCCCTTCAATTGAGGACAAGGTCATGCGATTTGCAGATAAGGAATCGCATCAAATTTTTCTCGAGCCAGAGGGCATCACCACAGATGAATTCTACATAAACGGTCTCTCAACTTGCCTGCCATTTGAAGTGCAAATTAAATTGGTTCAATCCGTTTTTGGGTGTGAGCATGCGGAGATTTTGCGGCCCGCGTATGCCGTTGAATATGATTTTGTTATTCCTACACAAATATTTAATACGCTGGAGGTTAAATCGTGTAAAAATCTTTTTCTGGCCGGGCAAATCAACGGCACTTCTGGCTATGAGGAGGCTGCTGCACAAGGAATCATGGCTGGCATCAACGCAGCTCGCCGCGCAATGGGGAGAGATGGGATTTCGCTTGGACGAGAACAGGCATACATCGGCGTTCTTATTGATGATTTGGTGACCAAAGGCACTGTGGAGCCTTACCGAATGTTCACTTCTCGCGCAGAGCATAGGCTGATTCTCCGTCAAGATAACGCAGACCTCCGGCTTTCTCAGATTGGGTATGAGATTGGTCTGTTACCAGAAACAAAGTATCGTCGGTTTGCCAAAAAGCAGCAGCGCATCAAAATGGAGATTCAGCGTCTTGCGCGAACCCGCCACAACAATGAATCGCTGTTGCAATTACTGAAACGGCCTGAGGTTAATTACACAAACCTCCCGCAAGCAGACACCAGTCTGCCACCCGATGTCATCCAGCAGGTCGAAATCGAGGTCAAATACGCTGGTTACATTGACAGGCAGCGAAATGAAGTCGAGCGCCTCAAGAATCTCGAGGGCAAGCAAATCCCGCCGGATTTTGATTTTGCTGGAATTCCCAGCCTACGGCTCGAAGCCCGGCAAAAGCTCGCTAAATTTCTGCCACGAACCATCGGTCAAGCTTCCCGTATTTCTGGAGTTTCTCCAGCCGACATCTCCCTGCTGCTTGTCTGGCTAAAACGCCACGCCTCCAATACCACTGAAGACGATTTTGACACTTCGTCCGGCGGCGATTGTGATTGATTGTTTTTCGCGAATTGATTTCACGCGTTTTTCCGACAAAACTGTTCACAGCGGCGAGTTCCGCTCCGATTTATGCACAGCAACGAACCAAAATCTCTCACGCGTGATGTTGAGGCGTCCATTGTGCCGGTTGGCACTAAAGTCACCTTGCAGAAAGGTGAAACCGCCTACGTCACGCAATCGCTTGGAGGCAGCTACACCGTCGTCGTCAACGGCAACATGTTTCGGATTGATGGCAAGGATGCGGATGCGCTCGGGTTTGAAGTGCAGACCATGCCTGCTACTGCGACCACATCCGGCCCGGTCACACAGGAGCAGTTGGAAAAGCGGGTTTGGGAATCACTCAAGACCTGTTATGATCCGGAAATTCCGGTCAACATTGTCGATCTCGGGCTTATTTACGATTGTCACCTGACCCCCATCGGGGCCAACAGCTACAAGGCTGATGTGAAGATGACGTTGACCGCGCCCGGCTGCGGCATGGGGCCAGTACTCGCACAGGACGTTCAGAACAAACTCATCTCGCTTGAACCGATTGATGAGGCCAACGTGGAGCTCGTCTGGGATCCGCCATGGAATCAAGGGATGATGACCGAGGCGGCGAAGTTGCAGCTCGGGCTGATGTAACGTCATCCGCAGATTTCACAGATTAACGCAGATGGCTCTTGTCCTTAATCTGCGTCCGTCTGCTAAATCTGCGGAAAAATCCAATGAATACAACCGTTGATTGGGCCAAACTCCGTGCTGACTTCCCGATTCTGGACCAAAAAGTCCACGGCAAGCCGTTGATCTATTTTGACAACGCCGCCACCTCGCAGAAGCCGCGCGCGGTGATTCAGGCGCTCGTCAATTACTACGAACGCGACAATGCCAACGTCCATCGCGGCATCCATGAATTAAGCAATCGTGCCACAAACGCGTTTGAGAACGCCCGCGCCCGCACCGCCAAATTCATCAACGCCCGTAACGCCGAGGAAATTGTCTGGACCCGCGGCACGAGCGAGGCCATCAATCTCGTTGCCAGCACCTGGGGTGCGAAGTTTCTCAAGCCCGGCGATGTCATCCTGCTCACCGAAGCCGAGCACCACAGCAACATTGTCCCGTGGCAATTGCTCGCCCAGCGCACTGGCGCGAAGCTCGCTTACATTCCTGTGACCGGCGACGAAGGCACATTGGATTTGTCCAAGCTCGATTCATTGCTCACCTCGCAGGTGAAGCTGCTTTCGATGGTGCACATCTCGAACTCGATGGGGGTGGTGAATCCCGTCGCCAATCTTTGCGCCCGCGCGCGGAATCTCGGCATCGTCACACTCGTGGACGGCGCACAAAGCGCCGGGCACATGCCTGTGGACGTGCAGGCTATCGGCTGCGATTTCTTCGCGTTCAGCGGTCACAAAATCTGTGGTCCGACTGGCATCGGTGCGCTCTATGGTCGGCAGGAGATTCTGGAAAAACTTCCGCCGTATCAGGGTGGCGGTGAAATGATCCTGACTGTCGGGTATGACAAAACTGATTTCAAGCCCGCACCGCATCGCTTCGAGGCGGGCACGCCAGACATTTCCGGCCCGATCGGCTTGCACGCCGCGATGGATTACCTCGACGCCATCGGTCGCGAGAATATCTGGAAGCATGATCAGGAACTGGCCAACCATGCTTACGAGAAACTGGCTGCGCTAAAAAACATCCGCATCTTCGGCCCAAAGAAGAGCCGCGCCGGCCTTGTGAGCTTTTTATTGAAAGATGTTCATGCGCACGATGTCGTGACGCTCGCAGATCAGGGCGGCGTGGCGTTGCGCGGCGGTCATCACTGCACACAACCGTTGATGCACAAACTCGGTGTTGAATCCACCGCCCGAGCGAGCTTCTACTTCTACAACACGAAAGATGAAGTGGATCGTTTCGTTGAAGTGGTGAGGGAAATCCAAAGATTCTTCGCGCAGTAAATCGAAGCTGCGCAATAGTTCTCGCCGCACTCTCTAAACGAAACGCCTGAATCTGGACGCGTCTACCAGGAATCAAGCTGTCGTCGAATTCAACAGTGCACCACAATTGCAACCAACGGGACTCGCCACCGAAATCTTTGTCCATTTTGAGGCATAGACGGCGGCAAACTTTTTCGTCGAGGCGCTAAAAAGGACTCGGCTTGCGGGCAAGGAATTTGAGGGCTCTTAGCCGGAACTATTCAGAAGAAATCCGCAGATTTCGCTGAGTGACGCAGATTCTTTCGACTGTTCCATGGTTTGTAGTAGTAGAGTCGCCTTGAATCGGCCCGCGGTTTGGTGTGTCGGATTACGCCATCGTTCTCTCTTCCGTAGTTTGAATCTGCGGCCATCGGCGAATTCTGCGGACAGATTCAGCTGCATAGATCCGGCTTAGGGGACATACTTTTCCACCGCCCACTTGATTGCGGATTCCTCGCCGCATATCTTGATCCGATCAAAGAACGATGCTTGATCAACGGGTGTCATGATCTGATAAACATTTTGAAACGAATCTATAGCAGTTTTCAACCGATCCCGTGTTTGAGTGAGTTCATCGATTCTATCTTGTACTAATCGGCCTGAAGTATCGTAATTTGCATTGGGATCGTGTGATTCGAGCACCTTCCGCTCGATAGCCACTCCCACCAACTGGTTGATTACCGTCTTCTGCTGTGCATCGCCTTGGAGCAACCACCCAAGGTGTAAGGTAAGGGCGCGCATTTCTTGCGCTTGCTCCATATTCCCCACCTGCTGAAATTGACCAGCCAACGCCAGCATGTCCATCCCAGCCTGTTTGAGTTGAGAAATATGCGGAAGGGAAAGTGTCCAGTAAGCAATCATCTTGGCATCGGTTTCGGAATAACCCGCTTGTCGGTACGCTTCTGTGTTGCTCTGAATGAACTCCCAACTGTAATCGTTCAAGGAAGACTTGCTGGTCGCGTCTCGAAATTGCGCCACTGCCTTGTCTGCTTCTCCTGATTTGAAGTATTCGGACGCGGCGAGATAATTTGCCAGAGTGTTCTCTGGCGCTGATTTTGCGAAACGCTCCAACATCGCCCGGCGTTCTTCGATTGAGTAATCTTCCGCATGAAATATTTGAGCGTCTAAATAACCCGCAAAGTTGACCCTCGGATTTTCGGGGAATCTCTCCAGCGCCTCGCGGAGATACATTTTGTTATTCGTCCCGCGATACGCCGCCAGCAGACTCTCAGCGGTTTGTTTATTTGCGGTCAGAAAAGCTTCCGCTTGTTCGGAGGTTAACAACGGTCGTTCCCCGGCAAGAACTAGGTCGAAAAGGTTGGTCGCGGTATTTTTAGCCGGGTTGTTCTCCCGAAACGATGAAATTGTTGGATTTCCCGATGGATTGAATGCAGTTGGGTGCGCTGTTTCCTCGTCATGAGCTTCTGATGAAAACAAAGCCTTCGGGCTTTCAGTTTGAGGTTTGGTGGGCCTGGTCAGGATCAAGATTATCACCACCAAACCCACCAAGGCGATGATGACGCGTTTCATATTGAGAATTAGACCAGGCCCTTCTGGATTCGTTATGCCGCCAATAGCTTGATTATTCTTAAAAATGACTCGGCTTGCGCTGGAGAAATTTCCCGTAGCCGTGTTTGCCGACAAATTTCCCATCGCGCACGGCGACTTGTCCGCGCACGGTGACGACGCTCGGGCGACCTTCGAGCTTCCAGCCCTCAAACGCGCTGTAATCGAGATTCATGTGCTGCGTCTTCACGGAAATCTTGCCGCGATAGTTCGGGTCAAAGACCACAAGGTCAGCATCCGCACCGGGCTGGATGGTGCCTTTGCGCGGGAAAAGGCCAAAGGTCTTCGCGACCTGCGTGCTGAGCACGTTCACGAACGTGTGCAGGTCAATCTTGCCTGTCTTCACACCGTAGGTGTAGAGCAGGTTCACTCGTTCTTCGAGTGACGGAATGCCGTTCGGAATCTTGGTGAAATCATTTTTGCCCATCTCCTTCTGTTTGCGGAAATCAAACGGCGCGTGATCGGTGGCGACGGTTTGCACGAGGCCGTCGCGTAGGCCGTTCCAGAGCACTTCCTGATTCCGTTTGTCGCGCAGCGGTGGGGACATCACGTATTTCGCGCCCTCGAACTTCGGCTTCTCGGCGTAGGTTTTGTCCAGTGTCAGATATTGGATGAGCGTCTCAACGCTCACACGCACGCCGCGTTGTCGTGCGGCGATGGCTTGATCCAACGCTTCCTTACAACTCAGATGAACAATGTAAGTCGCCGCGCCGGTGAGTTCGGCGAAGGTCATCAGATGATGCACGCCCTCGGCTTCGACCTGCACAGGGCGGCTGGGTTCGTGAAAGCCCGGGCCGGTCTTGCCGGCGGCGAGCAGTTCTTTGCAGCGCTCGCTGACGAGCGTTTCATTCTCGCAATGCGCCGTGACGATCACGCCGAGTTCTTTCGCCAGCTTGAGCGTGCGATAAAGTTCCGTGTCGTCCACTCCGAACGCACCTTTGTAAGCAAGGAACACCTTGAACGAACTGATGCCGCGCTTCACGATCTCACGAAGTTGTTTTTCGGATTTGTCGTCGAACTTTGTCACGCCCATGTGGAACGTGAAGTCGCATGCTGACTTACCCTCTGCCTGACTCATCCAGAGCTCAAAGCTCTTGAGCGCATCGTCCTTGCGCGCCGGGCAGCACATTTCGATGAGCGTCGTCGTGCCTCCAACGAGTGCAGCTTCACTGCCGGTGATGTAATCATCTTTCGAGAACGTTCCCATGAACGGCAGGTAGATGTGGACGTGCGGATCAATAAAACCAGGAAAGACAAACTTCCCCCTCGCATCAATCACTTCAGCGTCCGGCGGCGGTTCAATGTCGGGACAGATGAGAGTTATCGTTTCGCCGTGGCAGAGGATGTCGGCCTTGTAACGTTCGCTCGCGGTTACAATTTCTCCGTTCTTGATGAGCAAGGACATTGCAGTGCGTGGTTGAAGGTTTCAGTCGTTGTGAATCCAGCCTTTGCCGGGAACAAATTCACGGCTGCCGGAGTGGGTCTTGCAACCCGAGATGAAAATGAGACTGACGATGAGCACAATGAGGAAGCAGGTCGTTTTCATGGCAGAAGCTTAAACGAGATTGTCGCGGCGGCAAGTGTGGTGCATGTTGGGCGTGAAGTCATGCCTGACGTGCCGAAATATCTCAAAGGCCAGTTGCTGCTGGACGGCGGCGAGTTGACCGGAACGTTCTTCCACCGGACCGTGGTGCTCATCTGCCAGCACGATGCCGAGGGCGCGTTCGGCCTGGTATTGAACCGTCAGTCCGGGAAGACGGTCGGCGACTCATTGGTGGCGGATCTGCCGGATGTGCTCAAGGAAAGCTCGCTGTTTCTGGGCGGGCCGGTACAACCCACGGCGTTGAGTTTCCTGCACACGGACAGTTTTATTCCAGACGCAAACGTGTTTCCCAACCTGAACCTTGAACATTCGCTTGATGCCTTGCTGGAGCTTGGCGAATCCTTTTCTCCTACGCGCAAATTGAAACTGTTCGCCGGGTACGCCGGCTGGAGCCCGGGACAGCTTGAAGCCGAAATGAACCGCAAGGCGTGGCTGACACACCCGGCCTCGCTGGAGTTGATCTTCGACACATCTCCGGAAAAAATCTGGCCTGTTGTGCTGCGCCGCAAAGGTGGCTGGCAAAACAGAATCCTCTCCCAATCACCGGAAGATTTATCGTGGAACTGACGAAATTTGCGCGGGCTGGATAATTAGAGAATTTCCCGCATAAAATGGGGACATGATTGACACCGGTTCGACACAAAAATGTTGATAACTTTCCCACACTAAACTCTTGCATTTGGGTCGAGCCGCCCTAGAGTTGCCTCGTAGAAAACCAAACCTGAAGATAGTAACAAACAGAACGCTGGCTGTTCGTTCCCCGCGAGCAACCAACTGTTTGTCGTTAGAACAAAAACAAAGTCTATGAAAAAAATCCTGCTGTCTCTCCTTGCCCTTGCTGGAGTTAGTGTTTCATCCGTCCGAGGTGATGTTGTTTATGACGAGAAATTTAATTATATAGATGGATTGAGTTACGTCATCGGCACAAACAATCTCGGCCAAACAAATTGGTTCGTTCACAGCGGCTCTGGTGATTCATTCATTGTGAACAAGAAACTGACTCTTAGCATGAACGGGTCTGCGGACGTGAACCGACCATTCTACACAGGCGGCGCACCCGCTCCTGGATTTACAAACAGCGTGACCAATATTTTTGCGAGCTTCACGGCCATCTGCACAAACGCCCCAAATGTCAGCAATTATTTTGCGCATTTTCAAAGTTCTGGGACCACGTTCCAAGGCCGGGCTTGGAATGCTCCGGGTAGTTTGCCTGGCACTTGGAAGCTTGGAATAACAACCACATCTACCGCCATAGGAACGATTCAATGGTTTCCGGTAGATCTAGCGACAAATATTGAGTATCAAGTTGTGATCAATTGGGACGAAACCCAAGGTGCAAATTCCATTGCCAAGGCTTGGGTCAATCCCTTGGCCGTAACTGACACTTCCGTAACAGCAAACGACGCGGTTGCCGGGGTTATCTCGACTTCCTTCGGTTTCAGACAGCCTTCTGGTGCGACTAGTACAGGTCGCTTTTTGGTGACAAACCTTGTCGTTGCAACATCATTTGATGAAGCTGCGACCAATGTGTGGTCATTAACTCCAGTTGCGCCAGTGATCGCAGTAGGGCCAAAAGGCGGCACTAATTTTGTCGGTGCTTCACTTTCACTGACGGCGATAGCTGCTGGTCAAAACCTTGGTAATTTGACCTACACATGGCTGAAAGATAACGCAATTTTCTCCAACCCAAATGGCAACTCGAATATTTTGCCGTTTCCGAGTCTGCTTGCTTCAGATTCGGGGGATTACAAGTTTGTCGCCACAACGTCGCTCGGTTTGTCGAGCACCAGCACTGTTGCAAAACTTTGGATCACAAACGCACCAGTACCGCCGACTGTTTCCAGCATCACGGGCTATACAAATGTGTTCTTCCACCAGAACGCTACTATTCAGGTGACTGCCAGTGGCCCTCCAACACTTTCCTATCAGTGGTTCTATAACAACGGACCTCTCGGTCCTAATGTCACCGGGGACGGCACCGACACAATCACCATCACTGACGTATTTACAAACAATGGCACTACGGGAACATATCGCTGCGATGTTTCCAATCCCTATGGAACGACGCCGAGCGCAAATGTCTTCGTTACCGCCAACCCGGCAATACCTGTTTCAATCGCTTTTCTGCGCACTCTGGTGGATCCAACCACGTATCTGGCCACTAACTCGACATCAGTATGGCAGGCCACAGGAACAGTCAGCACATTTACCAACCTGACCTCTGGCAATACGTCTTCCTACTATCTTCAAGACAGCACCGCCGGTATCAACATCTTTGCCACCTTCGGCTCCACTTTCAGGCCGAACCAAGGTGATGTGCTCACATTTATTGGTGTACTGTCCAGCTTCAACAGCACTCTTGAACTGCTTGCTGATACGGTCAACAACCCGGCTACATCATACACGGTGTTGAGCAATAACATATCTCTCTTGCCAATCCCGAAGACCATTCCGTTCTCCATCACAAACAACCTTGCGCAGTCTGAAGCGCTCGAAGGTTCGTTTGTGATGTTGACCAATGTTTATTTTAAAACGCCGGGTGCAACAATATCAACAACAGCCAACACAGTTGCCGTGGTTACAAATTCAGCCGGGGAAACGTTCAATGTGTTTTTCTCATTTCAAAATCAAGACACAGCTGGAAAAACACTGCCGAGCACCGCGACAACGATTGTTGGGCCTCTGACACAAGACCTTGGCAACGGCACCTCGCCTCGCAATCAAGGTTATGCTGTGACCGTGACACGATTCTCGGACATTGTTACCAATCCAATAACTCTCTCGGTTTCACATTCCGGAAATAGCAGCACTTTAACGTGGCCTGCCGCTCCAGTCACCTACCCGTATAGCATTTGGTCTGCAAATTCCGTTACAGGGCCTTATTCAATCCTGAGTGGTGGTTTGCGATTCACTGATGAAAACGGCACCTACACTGACACGGGTGCGGGCGGGTCGGAGAAGTACTACAAGCTGTCCACTCCCTAATCAGTTTTGAAACAATCAAGCGCCTCAGCAATGAGGCGCTTTTTTATTTCACTCTTTCTGTTCGCGATCTCCACGGCCGTTCCAACCGAAATTCCATCAACATGGATTCGCATTCGCCCACCAGCCTTTTGTCGGTTTGTTTGCTGGCGAGTAGCAGGGCTTTTTGGATTGTGGCGGTTGCGTCAGCAAACCGTCCCGTTTCGGCGTAAGCCGCCGCCAGCGTTTTAATCTTGCGGGGGTCTTGTTCGCGCATCATTTCATTGGCTCTCTCCGCCATGCGGAC
>CAZFNB010000034.1:0-9321 GCA_964520235.1 uncultured Bifidobacterium sp.
TGAGTGCCTGAATCTGCTGCACCTGATTGTTGATCATTTCGATGTATTTCGCGATTTCCTCGGCAGCCGCGAGGATTTGTTGCATGTTGTTTACAGGATCGTAAACGACCCATTGCGCGCGGGCGGGAATACTGAGTGCGAACAGGACGAGTGCGAGTGCGAGTAGCTTTTTCATGTTTGTTGTCCTTTCTTTTGTTGGTTTTGTTCGTGCGGGAAATGACATCACTCCTCAATGCGAAGGAACTGCGTCGTGGGCTGGAAAATCACGCCGTCAATGACTTGCTCCGGCAATTGCACCGGATACAGCCGGACGCGACGGTTACGAGCGTTGGCCTGTTCCTGCATGGACACGTAAAGCCAGTACTGCTGCTTCACGGCGTCGCTACGGCCCTTGTTGTAACCAGAGTTGTAAGCCTTTTCCGCCTGGCTCCTGGCGGCATAATGCAATCCTTCACTGACCAATACTCCGGCGGCTGCGCCACCCGCGATGGCCACGGGATCGCCATCCGACATTTCATTGGCGAGAGCTGCACCGCCCGCGCCCAGCGCAACATCGCTGATGGTTCGCGTGGCGGCGCAGCCGGTGAGGAGAGAGACGGTGATAACAGGAAGCAGGAATGAGATAATTTTCATAGTTGGGTCTGGTTACTGGTTGGCGTGGGCAATGATTCCCTCGACGATGTTGGGACTCTGGCGGAGTTCGCGGGCGCGTTTGTCGAAGTGTTCGCCGCTGGACGAACTGCAATAAAGCATTTCACGGGACGAGATATTGTGAATCGTGCCGCAGAGATTCCGACCCGAGTCAGTATGAAAGTAGGTGAACGGCGAATACTTCTGCCCCGATTGATGGTCGGGCAGCGGGTAATTCATGATCGCGTGCTTGGTCACTTCCGGCAGCGCGATGTCCTGGGCCATGTCTTCCAAGTCGGCACGGTCGTTCTGGCGCATGATGAAAAACTGGCGGGAGTTGCCGAACACGGCGGAGCGGATGCGCGACTGCTTGAATCGTGCATACTGCTGCACAATGGAGATGTTCCAACAGTTGAACTTGCGAAGCTGGGCGTAGGATTCCTGTACGATTTCCTGCCCGCCGGGAATGTCGAGGAAGCGGGCGACTTCCTCGTACACGTTCCGCTTCCGCAGCGCACGCGGCAGCGTGATGATGTGTTTACGGGCGTGGTTGGTGATAAGGAAACCTGCCGCCGCTTTCAACTCCTTGGCTGATTCGGGGATGTAACCCAACTCGAAGTGCGCAATTTTTCCCGTGAGTGAGATGTTGGTCACGCCGTCGAACAAACAGCCGTAGTTGCCGTCACGACACCACGGCAGAATCAGAGTGGCAATCTCGGTGATCTGCTCACGTTCTGCTCCCACTGGATCGAGCATCATCAATTCCTGCAACATGCGATGCGTCGGGAACTCCTCGGGCTTGAAATAGGCGAAAGCCAGGTTGCGGACTTCCCTACTGGTTTTGGGTTCTTTGAAGAACCGGAGTACGTCGCCGTCGTTAAACGCGGCGAGATACTCGCTTGCCTCATTGGGGTGGCTGCCCTGCCAGTCACGGAAGTCCGCAAAAGTATCGAGGGTCGTGGCGCCGGGCGGCATCCGCTCGGAGCGAAATTTCTGCAATGCTAGCGCGTGCCGCGCAATGGCAAGCAACTGGTCGTGGCGTTTCTTCTGCCAATCCTGAAACGAATCCTCGTAAAGCAGGTTCAAGTATTTGGCGATCTGCGCCTGCCGGAGCATCTGTTTATCTTCCTGCGCCGACGTTCCAATCATGCGAGCGACCAATGCGGTCGCGGCGGACAAATGATCCGGCGTGAGTGGCAGTCCCTTCGTATCAAGGTAATTGATGGTCAGGTCGCCATCGGGATGAATGATGATGGGTCGCGCGCCATCTTCGACCGTCTGCGTGTAAATGCCGTACGACAATCCTTCTTCGATGATGACGGTGTAGGCGAAGTATCCTTCGGTCTGTGAAAGCAGATCGCAAACGGTGACGGATTTACCTGCGCCAGACATGCCCAGCAATACGGCGTGCTGCGGAGATTGATTGTCCTTCGAGCCGGAGAAAGTTTCGACGCCGATGAGATTGTTGTTCGGGCCGTCATAAATCGCCTCGGCAGATTTCAAGTGACCGGTGAATGTGCTGGTGATGGGTAGCATGTCCGCGAGATAGCGATGCTCGGAGTACAGTTTGCGATGCTCGTAACGGCCCCAAGTCCAGCCCGGCCAAGTCTGGAAGAATAGATTCTTCGATGTGCTGGGCAGGTTGCTCTCGAAATATTGCGCCGAGTTCATCGAATTGATGGCGTTCTTGATGGCACTAGCCTTGGCGTTGAGGCCGTCCTTGGATTTGTCCCAAACGCGGATGACGAACATTGCATTGAACGGAATGGTCTGGCCCTGCATGAGCGCGTGAATCTTCTTCTGCTTCTTCTCCATGACGGTGAGTAGCGAGATTTTCTTTTCACTGGCGTAGTCGCCAGCCACGCGGTCGTGTTCCTTCTCCTCCTTGCTGATTTCCTTGGTAACGGGGAGCGGATCCACATTCACCGTAATGGTGTAATCCAGCAGGCGCAGACTTGTGAGACGTTGGATGATCCCTGGATACGTCGAACGTGGCCAGCGGGTCAATGCGATGACTGAGTGATAGTGCCCGTCCATGAAGAAACCAAAATCACTTTGACCATTGCCTTCCGAGTGCCAGCAATTTTCCTGAACCGAAAGTTCCGGGAGAAAATCGCTGGCGGCGTCATAATCGAACCGGTCGGCCAGGGACGGATTGAGAAACGCCTTGTAGTGCTTGAAGTGGTCGAGGTCGGACATCGGCAGCACCCGCGTTCCGGCGCTGGCGAAAATCTCCTTCAGTAAATGGTGAACGTGCGTGAACTCGGTTTCCAACTGGTCGAGCAAAGTCAGATAATACTCACGCAAGGCCGCGTTGGTTGTGAGCGTCTTGGGCGTATTCTCCAATGAGCGCGAGATGTAGAAGATCACCCGTTGCCGGCGCAGTTTGCGCTCGGTCATGGCCTGCCAGTACCTCGCAAACCGCTCATTGCGGGAACGCTTCGTCCAGGCGTTTTCAAATCGTCCGGTCTCCTGTTGATAGCGGAGTAATTCCGCCTTGTAATCGGAATCGCAGAAGTATTGCACCTGCAACCGCTGATTTTCGTGCAGCGAAGCCAGCAACAGGCAGAGTTGTTCCTGAAAATCATTGAGGTCGGCAATCGGGCTGTTGGTCAGGTCCGGCGCTTCAAAGACGAAGCCTTTCGAGACGTAACCGCCGCGCCGCAAGTGATTGAACAGAATCAAATCACGGACAAAGAAACCGTTGGGAGCATGTTCAAACATAATCAGATTCGGTACGACTGCTGACGCTTTGCTTGTTCCATCACTTGCTGAACCCGAGTGAGATCGTCCACGAGTTGGCCGACACTACGGACGGCTTTTGCCTCATTGATGGCGATGTAGGCTTCGGCGAGATGCGCTTGGGCCCGCTCGATGTGAGCGCGGGCCGTGCTGCCGAATCCCTCCGAGTTGGGCAGTCCGCCGCGCAAGCATTCCTCGGCCGTCCGCAGTTGGTTCAGCAACGCCTGTCGTTGCGCCTCGATTTGTTGAAGTTCACCTTTGCTCATGGCTTCACGGTAAGTTCTGCGGTTGTGGCGTTGCTCGCCGGAACTATGGGCTTCACTTCAATCCCGGAAACCCACGCTTCCTCGATCACCAACGGCCCGAGCAAATGTTCGGCGTGAACGCGGGCGATGCGTCCACTGACGAGCGGCCCGACCATCAGTTCCAGCCGCCAGCCGCATAAAACGACGCGGGCGGTGGGAAAAACCAATGTGAGTTGATGCGGGGGCAGAGTTTTCTTGCCCTGATGCGCGGGGTGGTCTTCCAAGACAAACTCGTTGAGTTGGTTTGCGGGAAAACCCCACAAGCGTTCGGCGTCAATGAATTCGATGAACAACGGTGCCGGCGGAATCAGTTCGACCGAGCCGGAAAACGGCTTGTGCGAGAATGGATGCAGTTTCTTTTTGTGACTCATAACAGTGGATGGGAATTAACCGGGCCTTCCTGGGGACTAAAGCCGCGCCCCGTGAGGACATATTCAAGGATGTCGCGGTCGTAGCCGGGCGGTTTGCCCTGACGCAGGCCAAAGATGTAGGCAAGGCAAAGCAGCACCGGCACGAGCGCGGACAGAAACGAAGTCAGCAACGAACACTTCAGCATCACCAACAAAACGAAAAACAACGTGATGCCCGCGCCGACGCCGCCCACGAGCCACCAGAACAGACCGCCTTCCAAACCCCAGGTACGGCCTTTGGAGTCGGACGCCGCATTGGTATCGGTCAGGCGTAGTTCTGTCTTCATGGTGGCTCGTGGTGGCTTTGGTTCCTCGGGGGGCGCAATTAGTCAGGCCGTCGCTGCTCAGAAGTTGCCGACGCCGACGGAGCTGCTGGCATCAAGGCCGAAGATCACGTAGAAGGCATAGACCACTGCGGGCGCAGCGGCGATGATCGCTCCGCCGATGATGGACATCTTGCCTTGATCCACGTCGCCGCGCCGGATGGCGAAGCCGCCATAGATGACAGCGGAAATGCCGAGGACGAATCCGAACATCATGATTACGGCGAGACTGTTGCTGATGCCGGTCTTGAGGTCGGTGGAGTTGAACCCGGTCCCTTGCGCGAGGGCAGAGATGGTGTTGAGCGCGAGCAAGGCCGCGATGGTCAGAAGCAGGCGGTAGCGTTTCAGGTGTCGGTTCAGGAGTCGGATGTGTTTTTTCATAGTGTGTTGTTCTCTTTCGTTCGTGGGCGGGTCTTCCGCCGAATCACATGTGCATCATTTCACGTCTGCGAAATCGGGTTGTGCGGGAATCGCACAAGTTGAAAAAAGCGTTCCGGCAGAATGAACGCGCATGAATACAACGCTTCTTGACGGCCAAAAACTGGAACGCCTCCGCAAGCTGGATGCGGTGCTGCACACCGAAATTCGCGGGCAGAATCCGATTCTGCCGCGCGTGATTTCAGTCGTGCGCCGCGGTGAACTGAGCCTCACCAAACCAGCGCGGCCCCGCGGCAGTTTTCTGCTGCTCGGCCCAACGGGGGTGGGCAAAACCGAAACGGTCATCGTGACCACGAATCAGATTTTCAGCCCGGGGCAGTTGTTCCGGTTTGATATGTCGGAGTTCCAAACGCAGGAATCGCTGGGGCTGTTGCTCGGTGCCAGGCTTGGGGAAATCGGCTACTTAGGCGCGGTGCGTGACCGCGCGGCGGAGGGTTCGCTATTGTTTGATGAGGCGGAAAAGGCGCACCCGCGTGTGCTCGACATCATGCTGCAATTGCTCGACGCCGCACGGATCACGGTGGCGACGGGGCAGACCTTGGACTTCAGCGGGTTCTACATCTGGCTCACTTCCAACATCGGTTCGGCAGAATTGATGGGACTGCAACACTCCAATGATTCCACACTGGAACGTCACGTCCTGTCCCGCGCCCAACAGGCGTTGCGCCCGGAAATCTTTGCACGGGTAACGGAGAAACTCGTTTTCCGCCGCCTGAGTTACGAATACCAGTTGGAGATCGCAGAGAAATTCCTGGCGCGGGAAATCGAATTCCTTGCAGCCCGAGGGCACAGACTGGAACTAGATAAGACCGTGCTGCCCTTTTTGGTGCGAAAAGGATTCCATCCGAAACTGGGTGCCCGTCCGATGCGTGACGCGGTGGAAAAGTTGGTCGGCGACGCGCTCGCCGAACACTTGCTCGCCGGAACATTTTCCGGCGGCAGGCTCGAAGTGGATGATTCTCACGACCGTCTTATTGTGCTCTGAATAGCCTTTTGGTCGCGGCACGTTGCCGCCGCGCAGACAGTCGCGCCGCTTTCGCGGCTTTGCGCTCGCGTAACTTCTCCATGCGTCGCTTGTCGGCTTTGCTGCGCTTCATCCACCAAAGCACATCATAGATTCGCGTTGTGTCCTTCGTGCGACAACCAAACTCACGGATACTGATGAGGTCGCCTCGCTCGAACGCTACCACCAATTTACGAGCGTTCTTCCCGTAACCGTAGGTTTCCAACGTTACGCGCTGGACTGTTTTGGTTAGCGAGGTCATAGCGCAAAATCCAATTGTTGGAGTTGGCTGATTGTGATGGTGTCACGTGCGAGCAAAAGACACATTTCCTCCTGCGTCCGTGGCATCGCCGTAGCACCGCACTCGGCCAATTCTTGCAAGCGCGCCGCCCGGCCAGTTTCCGATTGCGGATCGAAACGGTTGGCAAGGAATTCTGTGTAGGTGCAACCGGAGGCAAACCATCCGCCATCGGCGTACATCACCCAAAGCAAATGCCGCGATTCGGCCAATGCCGGGCCGGAGGCAGCAAACACGACCTTCACGCCAAGCCGGAAGACCCGCCCGCGATGAACCGCCTCGCGTCCCTCATACGAATACGGAGCCGAGTCCATACCGTGATACTCGGCGGCAGGAATGAGCGGATAGCAGTCCGCTGCGCAATCAAAGAATTTTGCGTGATGATAACCGCAGTTGGTGAACCAGCGCCCTTCGTGCGTGAACACTTTGATTTTTGGAAACGTCTCCGCACAGTAAGCGGCAGCAATATCGCCTTCGGGCACCCGCCAGAGACCGGACGAGAACCGACGCCACGGAACAACGATACGCGACGGCGACGGAGAGGTATTTGATGGATTATGAACATTCATGTTTTGCCTGTTTTTCTTGGTCGCGCAGCGACAGGTGTGCGCGATGAGAACATAGAGGCAGGGCTTTGGCGGCGGCGGAGAACTCAAGGAGGAACGGAAGCGGCGAGTCCTGTTTGAGCCGACCCGTAGCATCCTTGAATTCTACGGCGCGGCCATATAATTGCCCGCCTTCTCAACGCGCTGCGAAACGATCCGCGTCTCGTTGCATCAACTATTGCGGCAGTGCTTGTCAGGGTGAGAAGTAATTTACTTGGCAGCTTGAAAATCTTAGGATTGATTAAATGAAAAGAAGCGTCTTGGTCGTGATTGCCCTGGTTGCGGTGGTTTTGGTCGCTGCCGTGGGTGCTGCCATTTTTCCCTCTGGAACAAGACCGTGACGGTGACGCGAACCGATACTCAGGGACGAGTAGTAAAATCCACTGTGTTGCAGATAAATTCCAGCGCGGTTTCACCACAAACCAATGTTACCTATTCGTACGATGCCGAAGGCAATCTCACGTCAGCGACAACGAATAAGACGACGCCATTGATGGACGCGCTGCGTTGAAAGTGAACGGCTCGCATAGTCGCAGTCAAAGATGCTTTGAGAATGGCTTCGGTCTGTGTCGGCGAACGGGGAAAGTGAAGCGGAGGACGGAGAGAAGCGTTTAGCGAATCGGAGCCGGAGCGCAACGCCCGTCGCCGAGCACAGACGGAAGCCCACCGCTCTTGCGGCCCTTGCGGATGCCCGCTCGGAACGAGCGCGCGGATTTGCGGAGCGGAGCGGGCGTCGTCGAAGGGCAACAGGGCGACGGGCAGCCCGTGGAGCGAAGCAAACCGCGCGTTGGTTACGGCGGAAAGAATGTTGCCGTCAGATAGACGTTTTAATGCAGTCTCAAAAACAGATGCGTTTCGCCGACATCCTTGTCGGGCAGCATTCCCCCGCCGCGCTTGTCATGGAAGGCCGAACAGATTGCCCTCACGGCTCGTCGTTGTGATCGTGCGGCTGGCAGCTTGATTAGAAGCCAATCAGCGAACGATTTCTTGCGAGTCCCATAAATGGGAGCGACGAAAACTGTTTTTGCTCCTGCGTCGTAGAGAGCTTCCACAAATCGCAGCGCCGATTTGGTGGAGCGAAATTTCGCGAGGGAACGAGATGCCTTGGAAACCGCACCGCTTAACCACTCTTTCGCTTCGGCGTGCGATTTCTCCAAAATAGAAGCTATGAACAATTCATACTCCTTGCGTTCCAAACTCGGTGTTCGGCGAACCACCCGGCCAGCAGGTTCACCTTCGTATTGTGGCCAATCAGGATTCTTCCTGGCAGCCTTCAAATAGCCAACCCGAGTGGCGTCGCGATTGTTAATGGCAAAGCGCTCCTGAGTGAGCGTTCCGTCTCGCAGCCAGTGTCGAGCGCGGCCATGAAAGTTGCCGTCAAGCGTGTAGAATTCCATCCTGAGCTGGCCGTTGTCGTACCGATAACGCTGCAAACCAGTTCCCTGATTCATCGTGAACGAATCAAGCAAGCGCCCGCTTTCATCCCATTCCCGGCAAACACCGTGCAAAAGCCCGTGGTCATAGCGCAATTCCTCGGCGAGTTGGCCGTTGAAATGCCAGGTGCGGCAGCGGCCATGAAATTCACCATTCACGTAGCGGTTCTCAACGTGAATCTGCCCGCTGCGGTAATAATACCTTTCGATACGAAGTCGCGGCATGGGTTTTCGTGGCGGTAAGCCGCCAACAGATTTCAATTTCTAACCAGTGTTAAGTTTCAAAACGTCACAAAACGCACAACTGGCACGCCTGCGAACAAAATGCCTGCGCCTAAAACGCGAAGACGCATGGCTTGAATGCTTCCAATTATAGTTGTGAGCATCCCCGCAACACAACTTTGTTGAGAAACTATCGGGCTTTGGGTTGCATTGGTTTACGCATGTACATGTGACCAGAAGGGTTGATGGGCGGCGTTGCATCAGGCAGATGGGTTCGTTTTGGGATTGATACTCGGCGAACTCATGTTTCAAATTCTATACTCCGACGTTCCCGACAGGTCTTCAGGGCAACTCGAATGAGTGCTAATTCCATACCATCTGGTAGTTGGTGAGAAAGAATTTCCAGCGCCACTTCGTTGCGAGGGTGCGTGAGAGCATTCCAAGATCGGTGAACACGCTGGTCGAGAGACTCCCAAGGCTTCACTCCCTCCGCTCGTTGCTCGTTAGTCCACTCGAACTGCATGGCTTTTCGCAGGTTGATCCATAGCGCGAAAACCCGGTCGTACCTCTCTGTGTTGCCGGTCGTATTTCCGTTGTCCCCGCTCATGTCTGCGCTGATTTTTTCCGGCGGGTCTGTAACTGTTTGATGATCTTCTGCAACTCGGAGACTTCGCCAATCATCATTCGCCCGGTGGGAGAGATGAGGGCATAGTCCAGAGCCTCGGGAGCGGCGGCAGCACCTCCGGCTTCGAGCAGTCCAGCCAAGGTGTTCAGGTTGTCACAGCGATTGAGCGCCTGTTCCAACAGGTCTTCGTGATCGGATGAAGCTTTGTTTTTCCTCATGGGTCTCCTGTTTGCGTTTGCCGGTCTGCCCACTAGGAAAAAGAAGGGGCGCACTTACTCACGCCCCAC
>CAZFNB010000035.1:0-9154 GCA_964520235.1 uncultured Bifidobacterium sp.
GGGCAAGAGGCTCTCGGTGGATTTTGAGAAGCTTTTTCAACAAGGTGATCTATCCCAGAACATCGCGTTGGAGCCGAACGACTACGTCTTTTTCGCATCGGCAGCGGCAAACGAAATCTTCGTGGTGGGCGCGATCAACAATCAGGGCCTGATGAATTATACGCCCAACGCGACGGTGATGACAGCCATCACGGCTCGCGGCGGTTTTGCCGACAAGGCATATCAAAGCCGGGTGCTGGTCATCCGTGGTTCACTGAACAAACCAGAAACGTTCATCATCAACACCAAAGCGATTCTTGCAGCCGAATCACCTGATTTCAAACTGCAACCCAAGGACATTGTGTATGTGTCCCGCCGTCCATGGGCCAAGGCCGAGGAAATCCTGGACGCAGGCGCAATGGCCTTCATCCAGGCGTCGCTCGTCACATGGACGGGCCGTCACATCGAACCCATGATCGGCGAACAAATCAAATAAACGAACATGAAAGCCATCACTCTTTTTTGTGCGACCGTTCTCGGTCTGATCACGTTGACCGGGTGCCAGACCAGTGGCGCCAAGGTTTCCAAATTCGACGCGCGGTTTGCTGATACTCATCCGTCGGGGGTGACGATTGACCGCAAGCTTGATCCATCGTTGCTCAGTCCTTCCACAGACTTGTTCACGCTCGGGCCGGGGGACGAAATCGAAGTCGAGCTGGCGAATTCAAAGGATTCCCGCACGGCGCTCACCGTGGGGCCGGATGGAAAAATCTATTTCAACCTTTTGCCCGGTGTGGATGTATGGGGATTGACGATTGCGCAGGCCAAGGCACGGCTTGAAAAAGATCTGGAAAAGTACATGAGCATGCCGCAGGTATCCATGACGTTGCGAACCGTTGCCAGCAAACAAATCTGGATTCTCGGCAAGGTCACGCGGCCCGGCGTGTATCCGATTGCTGCGCCGATGACGTTGCTGGAAGCGATGTCTCTGGCGGGAGGTACAGCACGGTCATCGTCACAAGTGACCACGGTGGACCTGGCGGATTTGCGTCATGCGTTCGTGATTCGCGCTGGACAATCATTGCCTGTGGATTTTCACCGGTTGCTTGTAGAAGGCGACATGTCCCAGAATCTTTATCTACAGCCGGATGATTTCATTTATGTGCCATCGGGTGCGGCGCGTGAAGTTTATGTGTTTGGCGCGGTGAAGATTCCCCGCTCTGTGCCGCTGGGTGATCAGACCACGTTGGTTTCCGCCATCGCCTCCGCCAATGGACCGATCAAGGACGCATACCTGTCGCATGTTTCCATCGTTCGCGGCTCGCTATCCACGCCCCAGATCACAGTGGTGGATTACAAGGCCATCATCAAGGGTCAGGCAACTGACATAAAACTTGAACCGCATGACATCGTTTACGTGCCTTACACGCCGTATCGTGTCCTCGCGCGCTATCTCGACACTATTTTAGGCACATTTGTGAACACTGTGGCGGCGAACGAGGGTGTGAACCTGTTCAGTGGCAATCGCGTTGGCGTGAGCGTGCCGGTGGGTGGCCCGTAAGCGATGCGATTCGGTGACGAAAAGCGGGTGGACAAGAACAGCCAAATAATTTCGCGGATCACTTGACGGCGAAAAAGAGCGTCCGCATATTGCAGCGCACCCGACAAGTCGTACACGATGTGAAGTAACCTGACTCACTATGCGTAACATCAAGGATCGCCGGCCTTCTTCGCACCCTGCAACCAGCAAGTCCCGCCGCACCACTCCCGGGCAAACGGCTTCAGCATCCTCCAACGGCACCGACAAGCCGCATCTCAAGCTCAAGCTCAAATTGAACGGCGCGATCGTCCCGTCTGAAGCGCGCACCCGTATCGAGCCGCTCGCAAAGGCGACACCTACGGAGGTTGCCGCCAAGGTCAGGGAATTAATCCTGCTCGCGCAAGACCAGGGTTTTCTCACGTACACCGACATCAACGAGGCGCTGCCAGAAAATGTCGTTTCTGGTGATGAAGTGGATGAAGTGCTCAGAAAGCTTCGCGGGTTGGAGATTGAAATCGTTGATCAGGCTGAATCCGACCGCGCCCATCAGCCGGAACAGGAGGAAGACGAGGACACAGGGCGGCTGGATGGATTGGATGATCCCGTTCGGATGTATCTCAAGCAGATGGGGCAGGTGCCGTTGCTGACACGCGAGCAGGAGGTGGAAATTTCACGCCGCATCGAGACGGCGGAACTGGCGGCCACGGAGTTGATTTGCAGCCTCGGATTTGCCGCCAAGGAACACATCGCCCTTGCCGAACGGCTTTTGTGCGAACCGCCAAAAGAGCGCTTTGACCGGGTGATCGTGGACAAAAAGGTTCAGCAGCGCGAAAGCCACACCCGTGCGCTTCGCAGGCTGGTCAAACAGGTGCGGGAACTGGACGTTGAAATGGATGCCTTGTATGCGGAACTGGCGGACGTCCGGAACAAATCCCGCCGGAAGAGCATCCTTGCCTCCTTCAAAAAGCTGGATCAAAAACTGCAGAGCGCGTTCCCGAAATTCGGCTACAAGCACAAGGTCATCGAGGAAATGGCTCTGGTGGCGGAGAATGTCAACGACCGGATTCACCTCGGGACGCGTGAGCTCCTCGATGCGCAACATCAGCCCAAGTCCGATTTTCAGCCTGAACAGGTGGAAGCCGAGCGTTGCAAACTTCGCGCCCTTGAACAATTCGTGCGGATGCCTTGCGCGGATTTTGTAAATGCCTACGAGCGGCTCAAGTCGGCCACCGCCGATGCCAATCAGGCCAAGACGGAGATGGTGGAGGCAAACCTCCGGCTCGTCATTTCCATCGCGAAAAAATACACCAACCGCGGCCTGTCTTTCCTCGATCTGATTCAGGAAGGGAACATGGGGTTGATGAAGGCCGTTGAAAAATTCGAGTATCGCCGCGGTTACAAATTTTCGACCTATGCCACCTGGTGGATACGCCAGGCCATCACGCGCAGCATCGCCGACCAGGCGCGCACGATCCGCATTCCGGTCCACATGATTGACACGATCAACAAGCTCATGCGGACACAGAAGAGGCTGCTTCAGGATTTCGGGCGCGAACCGACGCCGGATGAAATCGCCGACGAGATGCAAATGCACGTGGATCGTGTCCGCGCGATTCTCAAAATGGCGCAACAACCGGTTTCACTTCAATCACCGGTGGGTGATGGCGAAGACACGAACATCGGAGATTTCATCGAAGACAAGGCGGCGGAGAATCCCCTCGACCTGACAAGTTTCACCCTTCTGAAAGACAAACTTGGCGATGTGCTTGACAGCCTTTCGGAGCGCGAACGGCGGGTGCTGGAACTGCGTTTTGGCATAGGTGACGGCAATGCCCGGACTTTGGAGGAGGTTGGCCGCCAATTCCGCGTCACACGCGAACGCATCCGCCAGATTGAAGCCAAGGCGCTCCGCAAGATGCGCCATCCCACTCGCATCCGGCAACTGCACGGTTTTCTTGAATTTGAGCCGGTGGATCTGGATTGAAGTCCTGTCATGAAGCAGTCCGTGGATAACGTGACTTTGACAACGGCGGTTTTTTCGGATAATGGTTTGTCAGACGACCCGGAATCGAAACCACCAGCAAATGGACGCACCCAGAAAACATTCCTGCCCGTTTCGTCGCCGCCCGGCAACTCACGCGTTCACCCTGATTGAGCTCTTGGTGGTCATCGCCATGATTGCCATACTTGCGGCGCTTTTGCTGCCCGCGCTTGGAAAGGCCCGGGAGCGCACTCGTGGTATTCAATGTCTTGGTAACACGCGCCAGCTGGCCATGGCCTGGCAGCTTTACGCTGATGACCATGCCGGACGCCTTGCCTACAATCTCGGCCAGACCTCCGGCGGCCCGCGCACCAATCTCAACTGGGTCAACAACGTTCTGACCTGGAATCTGGAAAGTGACAACACCAATGCGCTCACGCTCACCGACGCCAGCCTCGGCACTTACATCAGTAAAACCGTGCAGTCGTATCGTTGCCCGTCGGATCGCGCCCTAAGTCAGGCTCAACGCGCGGCGGGATGGGAAGCGCGGGTGCGAAGTTATTCCATGAATGCCATGGTGGGCGACGCCGGCGAACTGACCACCAAGGGCTTCAATTTGAACAATCCGAACTACGTCCAGTACTTCAGCCTCTCGTCCATCGTGAACCCGGCCAACATTTTTGTTTTCCTCGACGAGCATCCCGACACGATTGACGACGGTTATTTTTTGAACAAATTTTATTCGGCAAACTGGTTTGACGTGCCTGCCTCCTATCACAACGGCGCGGGATCCTTTTCATTCGCAGACGGCCATGGCGAATTGCATCGGTGGCATTTTTCTCCACCAATCCTTCCGGCAACGCCCGGAGCAGCGGATGATTCTGACAAACTCAAGGTCAAATCCGCCGAGCGCGCAGACTTTGATTGGGTGCTTACCCGCATGAGCGCGCATCAATAATCCCGCTGCTCACAGAAGTTCCTTCAAAAACGATTCGTCCACAGGGCTTGCCAGCACGTAAATCTTGTCGTCCTTTGTCCACGTCACAGTATTCAACGTACTGACCTTCACGAACTCGGGTGCTTCTTGCTGCGATGGCGAATCGGCCACGCTCGCACGCTCTATGACGAACAGGAACAGGTCGCTCTTTTCACCTTGAGCCAGGGGCTTGCCCGTCTGGAAGCACACCATTGAAACCGGCTTGCCCTGCCACGACAGCGCGCCACATCCGACCTGTCTGGCCTGTTCGAGTGGTTTCGGCAGGACGTAATCCGACGGCGATTTCTTCCCGGCAAGATACGAGCGGATGCGCACCGCATCGCTGGTTTCCACATCCATCACATAAGCCCGGGTGGCCATGCGCACCATGCGGTTGCGATACCCGTTGAATGTGATGTCCTCCTTGGAGACAGGCTGGCGCGTGAACCACAACGCAGCCAGCACACACATGAGCGCCACGCACGCGGCTGCTGCATACAATGGCACGGGACGACTCGTGAGCCGGACGATCTTTTGTGATTTGTGTTCCGACAGGATTTGCTCCTTCAACCCATCAGGCATGGGGATTTTCTGGAAGCGTGAACGCAACACCTCCTGTCCCGCACGATATTCCTCGTACCATGCGGCGAGTTCCTTGTCCTCCCGGCACAAAGCCAGCGCCCCGGCGAATTCCGCGCTTTGCGCGTCGCCCGCCCACGGCCTGTGCAAAGACAGGATCTGTTTTGCTTCGTCTCTTGTCACAACTGTTTCCGGTCTTGTTCCCGGGACATGATCTCAATCTCTTTTGCCAGCAGCTTCTGCAACTGGCCGATGCCCCGCGAAATTCTCGACTTCACCGTGCCCAGTGGCAGTTCGAGAATCTCCGCGATTTCCTGATACGAACAATCCTCAAGATAGAACAACGTCACCGCTGCCTGGTAACCTTCATCCACCCGCGACAACGCAGCGAGCACGTGTGCCGTGTCCAAACGGCTGATCGTCCTTGGCAGCACCACCGGTAGTTCCATTTCCGCGGTTTCCAGTTCCTGGTGCGGAAACCGCGTCCGCCTGCGTTGCGATTCCAGGAACTGCCGGTGCAGGGTCGTGAACAACCACGTCTTTACTTTTGTCGTGTCCCGCAACTGATGCCCCTTGGTGGCCCAGACATAAAACGTCTGCTGCGTCAGATCGCACGCGTCGGCCTCGGAGCGCGTCAAACTGAACGCAAACTGGTAGAGCGGTTCATAAAACCGCGCCACCAGGCTTTCAAAATCCGAGGCAGATGCCATGTCGTACCATCACAAGTATGAGCGGTGAAACCATGATTGGTTCCCCGTCCGACACAAGGACGCGGCAGAATGTTGTGTGCCGCGCGACGGATTTCCACTGAAAAAATGTTTTTCATCGGGAACAAAAAAGCCCCCCGTCTCTCCAACCTCAAGAAGGCAAAAGCACCCATGAACCCATACAGGATAAAACCCGTTGCAACGATGTTTCCGATCATTCACGGAGATGTTCCGTCCGCGCAACGCTGGCCGCAGTCGCTGCCTTTGGCCGTCTCCAGGTTTGTTGATGCGCGCACAATTCCGGTCAGCGAGTGGACAGTGCATGTCTGGATGAAGGAAATCTTGCATGGTAAAAAGTCACCCCGGGGTCACGGCCAGTGTTGATTCCAACCCTGGCCGTCAAATAGCGCGTCATACAATTTTATCCGGCACAACTTATCCTGCCCGACGTCAAGCCAACGATGAACAAAACAGTTCTCACACTCGCATTCACATTGCTTTCCTGCGCGCCGATGACGGCACAAACCAATTCAGTCACAGCCGGCAATACGATTGATTACACGATAGGCGGCGTGTCAGACCCGGGACTGACGTTGCAGCGTGGCGTCACTTACGTCTTCCAGATCAACAATCTTTTTATACATCCTTTCTGGATCAAACAAACGCTTGCTGGAAACTTTTCGGGTGGCGCGGGAGCTTTCAACACCGGTGTGGTCAACAACGGCGCGACTTCCGGTGACGTCGTTTTCACCGTGCCCGGCAGTGCGCCAAACACGTTGTTCTATCAGTGCGGCAATCACGCAGCGATGGCCGGCACTCTCACGATCGTGGATCCGCCGGTTGTGCCGCCAACAGTCAAGATCGTGTTCGTTGACATCGGGAGCTTTGTCACCATCAAATCCACCGGGACGAACGGCTGGGTCGCCACGCCGGAATTCAAGTGCAACCTCACTTCAGCGACGTGGACCGCCGTGTCTCCCTTTACGAACTCCTTCGCAAGCGGTACGAACACCACCACCTTCAGCCGTCTTGAATCTGTGTGCGGTTCACCTTCCGTTTTTTTGCGCATTCGCAACACAAAGTAACTGAAGACGGGGAGAACAGATTACACCTCTGCGAAATCCCCGCCTGAAATTACTTCTATCCGTCCTGCGGTCGTTTGCTATGATGTCCGGAGTTTAGATTCACAGTCATGAGCAAACTTCTCCTGATAGACGACGAAGCCGACGTGCAATACTCCTTCCGACGCATCTTTGATTCGCCGGACATCGAACTTGCCACCGCCTCCAGCGGGGAAGAGGGCCTTGCGCTGATTCCCAAGTTCAAACCTGATCTTGTGCTCATGGACATCCGCATGGGGGGCATCACCGGACTCGAAACGCTTCGTCGTATCCGCCAGATGGACACGAAGCAACTTGTCATCCTGATGACGGCCTACGGCACGACACAGACCGCCATCGAAGCGATGAAGCTCGGAGCCTACGATTATCTGCTCAAACCGTTCGACGTGCCGAAGCTCAAGGAACTCGTCGCCAACGCGCTCAAGGCCGCACGGGACATGAAGCAGGTCGTGTCGTATCAACCGCTGTTGGAATCCGAGGATTACGAACTCGGCATCGTGGGCCGCAGCGAGGCGATGCAGCAGGTGTTCAAACTCATCGGGCAGGTGGCTGCATCGGACGCCACCGCGCTCATCACCGGCGAAAGCGGCACGGGCAAGGAACTCGTCGCCCGCGCGATTTATCATCACAGCAACCGCAACACACAACCGTTCCTGGCGGTGAACTGTGCGGCGATCCCCGAACAACTGCTCGAAAGCGAACTCTTCGGCCACGAGCGCGGAGCGTTCACCGGCGCGACGAACCAGCGCATCGGCAAGTTCGAGCAATGCAACGGCGGCACGATTTTCCTCGACGAAATCGGCGACATGACCCCGCCCACGCAGACGAAAATTTTACGCGTCCTGCAAAGCGGCACCTTCGAGCGTGTCGGGGGTAATTCGCCGCTCAAGGTGGACGTACGCATCATTGCCGCCACCAACAAACCTCTCGAGCAAGCCGTGGCCGCGCGGCAGTTCCGCGAGGATTTGTTTTATCGTCTCAACGTCGTGCGGATTCATCTGCCGCCCCTGCGCGACCGGCGCGAGGACATTCCACTATTGATCAATTATTTCCTCAGCAAAGTCGCCCGCGAACAGGATTACGACCCGAAGTCCATCGCCGCCGCCGCCGTCAAAGCGCTGGAGAAACATCATTGGCCCGGCAACGTCCGTGAACTGGAGAACGTCATCCGCCGCGCGCATGTCATCGCCAAGGGCAACGCCATTCTGCCGGGTGATCTGCCTCCCGAAGTCACCGGACAGGCTTCGGTTGGAGGAATCGTTCAAACAACGGCCGGCGAAGGTTCGGCCAACGATGCCGCATCCCTGGCGAGACAGCTCTTCCAGATCGCCAAGCGCGACCCGAAGCTCAAGGTGATTCCGACCGTGGAACGCGAGCTGGTGGTTCAGGCATTGAAGGAGACGGACAACAACCAGGTGCACGCCGCAAAACTTCTCGGCATCACGCGCGCCACATTGCGCAAACGCATCGAAAAATTTGGGATCCAACGCGAGGTGAAGATCGGGTGAGGCTCACCACTTCACCGGCACGGTCATTTTCTTGCCGAAGCGGTTGTTGTAATGAAGCTGACGATGATGCGCGCCGTGCTCGTGGACAAGTTTCGTGATCTTCACGTCGTAGCAGCAGTATTCCGCAATCTCCAGCATCCTGCCTTGTTTGAACCATTCGATCGCCTGCAAACCCTCGGCGGTTTTTTCCACACCGAACGTCGCGGTGGCTATTGAATCCAGCGACAGCCGGTGGTTCAGTGTGTTTTGCAAATCCACCAGCATGTCCAGCGTGGGCAGTTGGGTAAGATCAAACGGCGTGTAGCCGTGCAACACCTCGTAATCGAACCGCAGGATGTTGAAACCCACCACAAGATCGGCGCGCTGCAAGTCCGCAAGCAGATCGTTGACCTGCCTTTCTCCGTAAATCCTGTAATCACCGCGCGCGGTGCTGAAGGTCACGCCCACGCTCATGCCCATGCGGTTGATCTTGTCCCAACCACCCACCTCATCGGCGGAGCGTTGCGTTTCCAGATCGAAATAGACGATGTTCTTTGCCATGTGCGCTGCGACAGCCTTGCGGCCGTTTTTCAAAAACTTAATCGCTTCTCCGGGCGGCGAAAAGAAGATTGCTGTACTGTCGGAAAAGCAATGTCGCGCGGGGCTTGCAACCAACTCCATGATAAAAACACCTTGCCATGCAGGGAGCCGATTTGGTTCATTATGGTTGCTCCGTGCGCACGTGGCGGAATTGGCAGACGCGCTACTTTGAGGTGGTAGTGCC
>CAZFNB010000036.1:0-9115 GCA_964520235.1 uncultured Bifidobacterium sp.
CTGTGAATAGGTTTTCAACACGTTGTCTGCCGCTGCTGGTCGTCATCATCGCGTCTGCCACGGATCTTCAGGCGCAGACGAACAGCCGGCCGGCTGTTGTCCGGACCAACGTGGTTCTTGAGGCCAAAAAGCTCCAGTTGTTGGCCGTGCGGGAAGCCATGAGCACCTACCGCAAGTGCGACGTGGTGGTGGACGGCTCGAGAAAAACGGTCTGGCTGTCCGGTCTGCCGCCGGAAACCGCGGCGTTGCATGAGCGGATGGTGAAGCTGGCGACGGAACTTGAACGCAGGCGGACGGCGTTGAAAGCGGAGGCAACGGATCTGCGCTCGACCATGGCTGAAACGCCGGCACTGGCTACAAGCAGCAGCTCCGCTGGCCGGGCGATACGGCAGATCAATATCCGAAACGCGAACCTGGAAAACAACCTCACCAATCTGGCTGAAGACACGGAAACGTTGAAGTCTCTCCAGGAAGTCTGGAAGAGCGTCGCCCGGTTGGAAGCTTTTGATCCGGGCCAGACTTATGGCGGATTCAAGATCATGATCGTCAAAAGATGATGTCCGCCGATTACAACAGGTTCAAGATGGTCTCCAGATCGTTGTAATGTGCCGCCAGAATGGGAGTGTTGCTGGCGGTATCGAACCGCCACGAACAATCCGCAAGGCAGGCCGTGGCGGCGATGAACAATTCCTCCGTGCATTGATACGCCAACGGCGTGCCGGTGAAGATGGGCCAGCAGACATATTCGGTGGCGCTTTCCTTTGATCCAGCCGGTATGGTGAGTTCAACCCCCTCGGTGAACACGCCGTTTTTCATGTGGCCGATCTTGACGGTGATGTCCGAGGCGGCGGCGGAAGCCTGCAAGATGCCGGCGGCGTTTGGCGTGGCCTTGCGGCGGGCTGTGAGGCTGTAAATCATCCACCCGGCGGGATTCCAGGTGTCCCAATCGCCGCCCGTCGGGATCGTGGCGGTGTCTCTAAAACATGGATAACGCGGCGGCCGGAAACTGATCGCCGGGTCAACGGTGTTGATGACCGGCGTTGCCGGGTTTGGCGCGGGCAAACGCATCACGTTGTCGCCCTGCGGAAAGTCCAGCCCCAGCGCGGTATTCTGGACGATGGCGATGTTGATGGGTTCTGTGGTGGCCACAAAAATGCCGTTCACAGGTGGATCGTTCGTGCTGAGTGCAAAGCTGGACAGGCGTATCAACTGCCGCGGCGGATAACCCACGGACGGGTCAACCGTATAGCTCCAGATCCCCGGCCCGTAAGACCCGGCGGCTATCTCCGGCACGACAATTTTTTTGATCGTCTTCGTGCCGTGCAACGCTTCCGGTGCGTCCACCGGCGCGTCCGGCCATTCCACCACAAAAATCAACGGTGTGACGGCAGAGACACCTGTGGCATTTTGCACCACAGCGTCGCCATCTCCCATGGAATGGCCCGCGTCACAACCCACCGTGAATGTGTATTCGCCGGGGGATATGGCCTGCGCTCCGCCCGTCAGGTCCGCAAACAGCACGCAATTGTTGCCGATGTTTTCCTGACGCCATGTGATCCCGGGAAAATTCGTCGAGTGTGTCATGGAAGGTGGAGTGCCGGCAGAGACGTCCGTGACAACCCAATACAACGATTTGAATTTGACCACGCCGTCAGTGTCGCCACCGATGATGATTTTGATGGTCGAGTCCGTCATTGCACCGCTGCCGTCGTCGTCATAGTTCATCAACGGATAAATGCCCGGTGTGACTGTGGAAACCTGTTCGATGGAGCGCATCGAAACCCCGGACGTCGTCGGAAAAAAGAAAACCGCATCCTTGAAGTTCACCGTGCCATTACTGAACCCGGTATCCTTTTTAACGTAATGACTGCCGCTGGTCTGGCCATCACCTGAAAACGCCCATGGGCCTGAGACGCAGAATTGCGGATCGTTCAGCGAAACAAAAGATTGGTTGCCGGAATCGTAGGTGGTGACCTCGGCGGCGGTTACAGCCACGTTGATGGCGGTGCGCAGCCGGTTGATTTCCGTGAGCCATGCGCCGGAGGTGAAAGCGAACGGGGACGGGCTGCCCATGGCTGCCAGCTTGGTGTTGGCCAGAGCGGCCAGGGCGTCCATCTGGGCCTGCGTGACTTGTGTGCCTTTTGTTACAGCCATTCTCCGTAGGTTGACCCGCGTGAAAGAGCGTTCCAGCCGGCATTGCCCACGTCCGGAGCGTCCGTTGTGCCGTCCACCACGCAGACGTAAGCCCCCTCCGTGCCGCCGCTGCTGACGGTGTAAACCTCCTGGGCCATGGCCGTTGTGCCCGAGACCCACTCGCCCTTGTAAGTCATCAACCCTGTGCCCGTGCCGCCGCCGTTGGCGGAGTGTTCCGCCACAATATCGGCAAGGCTCGCTTCGTTGTCGGCGATGAGGAATTGGCCTTTGACCTTCAGATTCAGGATGGCGTTGCAGACGGCGACGATCTGGTTGATGAATCGCGTGTGAAAAACGCTCGGGTAGCGTCCGGCATCGTCTGCTTTGACATAGGGGATGCGCCGGCCGCGAGTTATATTTGGTCTGTTTGTTTGCGGAATCATTGTGCCGTCACGTAGCGGGTGATCCGCACCCAGATGTTGCCCATCCAACGATCGGGCTGTGATGTCTCCGCCACAATCTCCGTGCCGGCGGTGACCATGGCCAGATAATCAGGCTTGGAAGGCGAGGTCTCGTAAAGCAGCGGGTTGGTGGTGATGTCCACAAGGTAATCCACCTTCAATGAAGCGTCTCCAGACACGGTGTATTCCTGCTGTTCGTTGACCGGAATGTCGGCGGGCGTGGCGTAGGTCTGGCTTGGGCCGACCATGAAGTATTCGTGCAGAATCCGCCACGTGACTTTTTTTTCAAACGGGTCGCGGCCGTCCACCTTGACGTTTGTGAACACGTAAGGCGGAGCGGCCTGGGGTGCCATCAAGCCGATGAACCGGTATTGCAGCAGCTCGTAATCGTTCCAGGAATCCGGGATCTTTGCATACGTGCGTGTCCAGCGCACGCGCCCGCCGGGCAATTCGGTCTGCGGCCCTTCATTGACCAGAAAGTAATCCGCCAGATCCGGGTCGGCGTGCGGAGTGTTCAGGTCTGTGGCGGCAAAATCTTCCGCGTTGACGATGTAATCCTGCCTCATCACATAGCGCGCCGAGGTATGCGGAAATGGAGCTTCAAACACGGGCAATGAGCAGGCAACGGGTGTCGTCATGTCCCCGCTGGTGTAGGCTCGGTTTGGGAAGTTCATAGCGTTTTTATCTGGACCTTCAGACCAGCGCCCACGGTGGCAGGATCTGTGAGGCGTTTCAGCTCGTCAATGATGCCCTGGTTCGGGTCTTTATAGACTCCGGCCTTGCTGAGTTTTTCACGGATGCCTTGGAGTTCAAGCATGTCATCCACCTGCCCTTTTTTATCCCCCCACAACATGGCGTCCTTGATGTCCTGTTGCAGCCAGAGAGCGCGGCTGGCTTCCTGCGTATAGATGCCGGTGGTGGACAGCTCTTCCAGGGTCGGTGAAAACTCGTCCTGCAATGACTGGCCCAGATTGCGTTTCAAGTCGTGCCGTTTTGCCGCGGTGGCGGCGATGACAGCCGCCTGTTTCTGCAACTCTTCGGTCTGTCGTTTGAGGTCTGCCAGCGCCGTGCGGTGGCTCTCGGCGTCGTGCCGGGCGAATTCCTTCATCAACTCCTGCCGGTCTTTGAGGATCTGCTGTTGCTTTTTCTCGTTCTCCACAAGTTTCTTTTTCGCGTCCTCGTCAATGGCCGCCTGTTGCGCTGCAATCCGCATCCCTTCCACGATCTGGGACTGGGCGGCGGCGGCTTTTTGGGACGCCTCGCCCCAGCCGAACAACAGCCGGCCCGGGTCTGACGTGGCCAGCGTGTCCTTGATGTTGCGGCTCACCGTCCCGGCGGCGAAGGCGTAAAGACCGGCGGCTTTGGCCATCCAGTTCTTGAACCCTCCGACGGCGGTGTCCACCTGGGATTGACCGGCAAGGATGCCTTCCTGATCCGGACGTGAAATTCCGGCGAGTTGTTTGTCGCGGACGGCTTTCTGGTAGGCTTTGGCGTCTATGTTGGCGTAGAGCGCATCCAGTTCGGCGGACACATCCTTGAGAGATGCGATGACCTCGCGGACGGCGAACGCCGCCACAAACGCCTTGCCGATCTTGGCGATCTCATTCCCTGTCTCGCCGCCCCATTTTTTCCAGCTTGTGTGCGTCTGCTCTCCGGTCTTTGCGTTGAACCTGCGGACGGTTTCAGAGACATTTTTCCACGCCTGCGGGATGTGACCGTCCTTGATGTCCTTGGCGATCTCGCGTCCCCATGCGTTGACGGCCTGGCGGGACATGTTCAGGTCCTTGAGCAGGGCTTTTGAATCGCCACCCAGTTTGACGATGATCTCTTCTTCGCGTCGGGCCATATCAATTTTGTTCCTGCATCCGTTGCCTGTGGCGGAGGGCGTCGGGATGGAATTTCACACCGGCGCGGATGCTCTCCCTGTTGATGCGTTCGAGGTCGGCGTCGTCATGGGCATCGCTCCTGTTGAACATGACGGGCGTCTTGCCAGCCTCCAGATAGCTGTGCTCGCGGGCCTCCTTCATGGCCTGGAACAACAGCTTGAGCGGCAATCGTGGGTAGTGTTGAAGCCCCCCGCCAAATTCGCGGGCCAGACGGCAGCAGATGGCCACGGCGTCACAATAATACTCAGGCGCAGGGATTCCTGTTGTGGTTTCACCTGCCGGCGCGTCGAGCATGGTGTCCGCCACATACTCGCGCAGTTGGTGGACGATCACGGCATGTCTTTTCAGACATTCCGCCTCGTGCAACAACTGGCGGGCGCGGGCGCGCAACGTGAACGCGAACCATGATGGCAGTCTTGGGACAAAATCAAACCGTTGCAGGAAGAATTTTTTGCGTGCGGCGCGGGCCTCGGCTGAATTTCCAGCCACATATTCCGGCGAGAGCATCCACAGAAAGGCGATCGTATCGCCATGATCCGGCGTCCTGAACGGCGGCAGATATGGGCTGCGCATGATGCGCAGCCTTGTCCAGTGGACAAGGTTCATCGGCATCAGCTCGAAACCGGCAACGGTTTCAGTGATGCCGACACAGGCGGCGTGCCGGACGAGGCGCTCGTGCCGGATGTCGTCCAGCCGCGCTTTCATGGCGGCGACGGCATCCATCAAGCCTGATCGTCAACGATGACACTGCAAGACACCTTCCGGTAACTTGCGCCGGCTTCCTCGCTGGGGTTGTGGATCACGAAACGTTCCGTGATGCCAGCGCCTGCGGAGTCCACCCGGATCGCAGCCTCAAAATAATCCCCGTTCTGAAGGCTTGGCGTGGTGACCACATTCCGCTGGATGACGGCGCTGCCTTCGATGTCTCCATTGACGAGCCACCATCCGTTTTTTCCGGCGTCGATGTCCGGGCGTTTGTTGAGTATGCTGCCTTGTGTGGGTGTGACCGTCTCGATCTTGTATGTGCCGAGCAGCGCGCCGGAGTTGTTATCATCCACGTCTGCCAGCCGGTAGATCTGGACGTTCACGCCGCCGAACGGCACTGATTTACTGACGTATGCTTGATTTGCTGTGCTCATGTTTTTTTTGGTTGTTATGTGATGACCGCTTCCACTGCATCTTCCTGCATGGTGATGCGGCCGGTGTAAATGATGTCCGTCTGAAAACTGCCGTCCGTGGTCTTGTAACGCCCCGAACTGCCGGAATCGTTCAATTCCTGGATGGCGTGTAGCGTCAACGGCCCGGTGGCGTTCGCGTCCGTGACGATCGTGGCCATCGCCGCCCGGACGATGGTGACGTATTCACGATGCGCTGTGATGTTCGGTTCCGTGATGCAGGACAACGTGACTGAAAACAGATGTGCCTGATCGTGGCAGATGCCGCCGACGGGCGTTTTGTCCAGCTCTGGATAATGGACACCCTCCGCCGCCCCGGTGCGGGCTTCAATCTCGACGCGCGGGCGCTTTTTTTGAAACGAAACAGGGTCAAGCAGGCGGTCTCCCAGCGCCGGGTCATCCACAACGGATTGAAGTTTGACAAGGTCCGGCTGGCCGACAACGTATGTGGAGACGTTCAACGCGGCGAGCGCCAGCGCGAGACCGCCCTCGACCGGCGTCTCGAAATCGTAAAGTTGCTGGGTCGGTGTCATGTGACAGGACGGATGGACTGGCCGGAGGCTTGCCGGTTTGAATACGCCTGGATGATTCTGGCGATCTTGTCCGCAACCTTCATGGTGCGGACATGGATGGCGCGCTCAATCGGTTCAGAGAAATTGTGAAGCCCTGGCGCGCGCCCGCCAAAAACTATCTGCGGATTCTTTTTGTCCGAAAGCTTTGACTGGTCGAAGATGGCGCGGCCTTCGGCTGTGACATCGTCGAAGTGGATCTTCACCCACTGCGGGATGTTTTTTACGCCGCACATCGCGGCGGCATACGCAAATGTGGCGCGCATCCGGCCCACCCTCTTTGAAGCCATCCGGACAAATTCCGCGATCCGGCCTTTTGCGACAATCGTCCGGTCGATCAGGACGTGGCGTTGCCTGCGGCCACGTATCGAACGGCTGATCTCAAACCATTTGACCCCGCGCTGTTTCTTTTGGGCTTCCCGCATCCGGGATTTGCTCAAACGGGGTTGGATGTCTTCCTTCAACGCGCCGACGAGGTAGTTGAGTTTCTCGCTGCCAAACAGCCAGCGGATAGGGCCAATGCCGGCCTGACTGCCCGTGAACACTTCAGTCACGGTGATTTCTGCAAATGATCGTTTCGCGTCGTTGAATATGTTTCTTTCACCGTCCGCTTTTTTCCGAGGGCCGAGCTGATTTGAAATTTCAGCAGCCAGCAGTCCGGCCTCGGTTTTCAATGTTTTTTGCAGGTCTGATTTCTCACCGTAGCCGACAAGCGAATCCTCCATATCCCTGATGAGCTGGTTGAACCCGGTCAAATCAACTGCGGAAGATTCGTTCATCAAACTTTTGGCGGTTTTCTGAGGTGGAGCACCAGCCAGAGGCAGATGCCCACCACCAGAAATGCCGCGTATATCTTCATCAAAACCTGTGGCTCACACCAAAATTCAGCGAGTGGATGATGCCTTCCCAGTTCGATGCTTTGGCCGCTGCATAGCTGGTGTATAACGTCCACGGCGCTGTGCCCTCCCTGGCTTTGACGATGTCATGTTTCCACACCAGTCCGGTGTAGCCGACACCAAGAATGTTGTCCGGCTCGGCGATGTTGATGGCAGGCCCGCCACCGGCCAGCACGTAAAACTTCTGACCCAACACCGTGAACGTCTTGCCCAACTCGGCTTTCAACGTGCCGTCAAAGACCTGCTCGTTGAAGTAGGCCGCGAAGAATCCGACGTTGACCTGCCCGGCGTCGTCCAGCGAGTAACCGACATTGACCAAACCGCCGAATGTGTCGCTCACTTTGTTCTGGCTGCCGACTTCACGACCGCGCGAGTAAAGCGGGCCGATGCTGGCACGCAGCGCGTTCGTTCCGAAGTAAGGCTCGTTGTCCTTGAGCCAAGAACTGAAATCAGTGAGGAGGCTGGCTTTTGCCGTCTGGCTTGTCATTGTGACCGCCAGCATCAGGGTCAAACTCGTCAGGAATGTAGTTATCGTTTTCATTTTGGTTTGGTTGTTCGTAGTTCATCCACACCCACAGCCCGACGCACAGCGCGGCGGACACGGCGAGGACAATTAAAAAATCAGTTTTCACAAGGCTTTTGCCTGCATTTTTTGCAAAGGATTTGTCCACCATCAGACATTTCAACATCTTTCATTGGAAACTCGTAGTGACACAATTCGCACTCCTGCAAACATGCGTCCGGTGGAATGCCGAGCAGCGGGACTTTGAAACCGCTGCGCTCGACAATTGCATGATCCATCAAAGCCATATCGTCATTCTTTCGGCGGTTGCCCGTCAGGTTTCGTTGTGAATTGTGTATCGTTTTGGTTGAAAAACGGGATGCGTCTGGCGATGACCGTGTGCAGGAAATACGCGGCGATGCCGATGATCGAGCCGATGAGAAAGTTCCTGCCGATCCACAAGCGCAATTCAAGCTCGCCACGAGGAGCGCACATGCAGAACAACACCGTGCAACCCAGCCAAAGCACCGGCCCGATGAAACGGTTCGGGAACGGATGCCACGCCCGCAACATCAACGCGACGGCTATGGCAAAGAAAAACATGAGCGCACCCACCGGAGCACCGGCGAGGTAATCGTTGAACTTGCTGACTTTATCCAGCCAGCCCGTGATTTGTGTTTCGTCGTTCATGTGTTTAGGTTTTTGTGACCAGACGCCGCAGCATCTTCCGAAACCATCCAAGCCCTGACATGTGGTCGTGGCACGCCGGACAGCCCGGGCAAAAGCTCCCACCATGCAAGTATCGCCTGATTGCACGAATTGTTTTCATATCAATGTCCTGTCAATGCTTTCACCGCCCAGATTGCGCCGCTCACAAAGCCACTCACGGCGACGACTCGGAACGTCATCAGGCCGATGGCCCGCTCGCAGTCCGACAGCCGCCGGGCCAGACCGCGATTTCCGAGGTCGTCACCCGTGATGGACAGCTTGATCTGTCGCACGTCCTCCACCAGATTTTCCCATTCGTCCCTTTGCATAGCGTTGTTCATCCAATCGCACGATGTTGTCCGGCTGTTTTCCACGAGAACGTGTCCACGGCAGCGGCGGTGCAAATAAACCTGTGACCTGTTGCGCCTCCCGCACATACCTCCGGCGCACGGTCTGAATCCTTGCGTGCAACGCGATCAATTCCCGGTTCAACTCCATCAACTCCTTGTTGATGTCGAACAGGGTGTGATAGTCCGGTTGCATTCATTGCCATCGCAAAAACTTTTGATACGCCCGCAGAAACAACCTGTCGCCAGCCGGGTTATTCGTGTATTCGGAAATCCAAACCTCGTCAGAGATGACCGGGCCATTGACACCCGCCAGAATTTGAGCGCGAATTTCCTGCACCTGATTGCTCGGCCAATACGTCGCCGTGCTGCTCGTGCCGTCCGCTGCCATCGCCCGCACGTCGTAATGGATGCCAGATTGATGCAACACGAGATTGG
>CAZFNB010000037.1:0-2021 GCA_964520235.1 uncultured Bifidobacterium sp.
GGGGTCGAATTTGTTTTCCGCTTAACCGTGGGCTTACGCCCACGGCTATTCATGTTTTGTCCCGTCGGGACAATCAGAGTCCGGGTCAAGATGCGCCGCCAGACAAGCAACTGGCGATGGCTGGCTTGACCTTCGTTTGCCGATTCCCCATTTTGCGGCCACAAGAATCAGAGTGAATAGCTGCAGCCCAAAACTTTTCCACCCCTCGTGAATCCGATGGAATCAACCGTGGCCCGCTGGCACATCCAGGGGTGGAACGTCGCTTTTCGCGAGGGCTATGTCGTGTTTGACGACCGTATTCTCAACGCCGAAATCATCAGGAGACTCCCCCGATGTCCTGATCGCATCGTGCTGGGTTCAAGCCGTTGCATGCAATTGCGGCGCGAGATGTTTTCGGGTGAAACGTTTTTCAACCACGGCATGAGACGTGGCGTCCTCGAGGACATCGTCGCCGTCTGGCAGTTGTATCGCCGTCGAGGATGGCGGCCCAAGGAGGTGATCATTGGGGTGGATGCATGGCTGTTCGACGAAGGATATTGGAAAGGCTATTGGCAGGTGCTGAGGCAGGCTTACGATGAAATCCGCAATGACTGGAATCTGCCGCCCGGCGGCAGCGGCCCGGCGAACGAGGGCATTCCCGGCATCAATCGCTGGAAACGTTTCATCGCAGCGACCACGTCCCGGATGGGCGTCTTTTTTTTCAAAACACGGCAGGATGGATTGGATGAACTGGTTCGCCGAAGCGATGGTTCGGTTTCGTACCACGCCGCGTTCCGCGAAAAGCCGGCTGAACAGGTCGCGGACATCATCCGCAAATCCACCCGCTTTCCCAAACACCTGCTGTCGCCCGGAATGGTGGCCTTGTTCGATCAGTTCATCGCGCGATTACGTGCCGATGGCGTGGCCGTGCGCCTCATCATCCCGCCGTATCATCCCGTGTTTCATCGGCTTGGCGGCAGGAATTCGAGCGGCGGATTGATCGAAGGCTACAACGATTACCTGTTGGCGCTGGACGCGGTGGAAAAAACAGTTCTGGAGCTTGCGGGTCGGCATTCTGCGCAAGTGCTGGGTGGGTTCAATCCATCTGACTTGAACGCCGGCGACGACGAATTCTTTGACTGGATGCACCCCAAGCCGCCGGTTTTTGAGAGGATGCTGACAACGAGCAGATAGTGTTGCTTTTGGGGCTGGGGGGCGCTGCTGAAACTGGCTGTAATAGCCTGAAAAAGCCTTAAACAAATTGACTCCCGCATATTTCCGCTGATACAACTGACCCTGCTAAACCTCAACAACTTCACACTTATGAACACACAAAAATCAAATCACACAGTTTCTACATTCGTCGTGGCCGTTTTCGCGCTGGCCGGATTTGTTCCAACCGGAATCGCTAGCCTTGTTACATTGCAACAGCCCACTGCAACATTTTCTCAAAACTTTGGCGGGGCGAACTACTCCGTTTCCAAGGCCATCGACGGTATTACCAACGATGACCGGGGTTGGGCGGTTGCGCCGGATCCTTTTACGAGCACCATTCCGTCGCAAACGGCAGTGTTCGAAACCTCTGTTGATGTGGGCTTCGTGTCGGGAAGCCTGATTACGTTCTCAATTCTCCAAGCTCACTCAAATCCAGGCCACAATCTAGGTCGGTTTCGCTTATCTGTGACAACTGACAACCGGAGTTTGTTCGCAGACGGATTAGACAATGGTGGCGATGTGACCGCGAACTGGACAGTGCTGAATCCATCCGGCTTTGTTTCGGCAAATGGTGCGACGCTCACCAAACTGGGGGACTTTTCCATTCTGGCAAGTGGCGCAAATCCAAGCCCTGACACCTACACCATTACTGCGCCAACCACGTTGACGGGAATTACAGGCATCCGCTTGGAGGCGCTTGAAGATCCATCGCTTCCGTACAACGGCCCCGGAAGATTTGGGGAAAACG
The DNA here is from genome assembly GCA_964520235.1 of uncultured Bifidobacterium sp. Lineage (GTDB taxonomy): Bacteria > Verrucomicrobiota > Verrucomicrobiia > Limisphaerales > JADLHS01 > JADLHS01. The sequence continues at coordinate 1,943 of CAZFNB010000037.1, forward strand.
GCAACTTTGTCGTTTCCGAACTCACGATGGACATCGCGGCTGTTCCTGAGCCCTCCTCAATTGCGTTGCTTGCAATTGG
>CAZFNB010000037.1:2121-9056 GCA_964520235.1 uncultured Bifidobacterium sp.
CGGTCCTGAGGACGGGAGTTACCAGTCCTTCGTTGCTGCCGCTCCTTTAAGTATGAGGACGGCAGCTTGACCTTTGTGTTTTGTTCCGTCATGTTGCTAACACAACGAAAATGTCTGATAAATGAGCGAGCAAACTGAAACATTATCTCCAACTTTTGCACCGGTTCCAGTGCCGGAATTGCCCCAGCGCGTGCTGCTCGATCTGGTGACAGATTGCAATCTCAAGTGCCCGATGTGTGTCGTCCATGGTGATCCGACCGACCCGCGCCTCAAGGAGTATCTCAAAAAAGCCATGCCATTGGAGAATGCCCAGCGTGTTTTGGACGAGGTCATGTCTGCCAAGCCGCTTGTCATGCCGGGCATGTGGAGCGAGCCGCTCATGAACCCGAATTTTCAGGCACACATCCGCCAGATGAAGGAGCGCGGCCTGACCGTGGCCATGAACACCAATGGCCTGAAGATGAATGCGGAGATGGCGCAGTTCATCGTGGACATCAAATTTGATTCCGTGTTCTTCAGCGTGGATGCCATGACACCGGAAACCCTTCAAAAGGTTCGCGGCATCACGAAACTCGACTTGTTGCACAAGGCGGTTGAGTTGTTGATGACAACGCGCGGCAACAAACCGCTTCCACGCATCGGCGTCTCCATGACATTGCAACCGACGAATCGTCACGAGCGCGATGCATTCGTTGAGTTTTGGACCAAGAAGGTGGATGCGGTTCGGATCGGTGAGGTTTGGGAAGAAGGACATTTCTCTGGCATACAGGTGGAAGGGCCACGCCAGCCTTGCTCCGCTCTGTACACCACGCTTGCAGTCAACACGAACGGCAATGTGTCCATCTGCTGCCTCGACAGCTTCAATGGCACCAACATGGGCAACGTGTTCAAGGACGGTGTGAAAGCCGTCTGGCACGGGCCGAAATTGACCGCGATGCGCAAGCTTCACGAGCGTGGTCAGTGGGACAAAATTCCGATCTGCAAGAATTGTGATCGTTGGGCCAGTTACCAATACAAGGAAGAGATCAAAGACGGTTTGTTGATTCGTCGGTGTCCAGAGTACACCTACTACAATCGCATTGATCAGTTGAAAAACTGGCACAAGGAACTTCACGGCACGCACGGCATGTCCGAGAAAATGAAGGAAGCCGGTTGCTGCTCATAACGGCGATGGCTGATCAATCTGTCTCCCGCGAAACAATTGCCGAAGCTCTGCGACGGCTCGGACTTTCGGGAAAACCTGTCGTGGTTCACAGTTCGCTGAAGAGCTTCGGCCATGTTACGGGAGGTGCTGAAACGGTCATTCAATCGCTTCGCGATGTTTGCTCCACGGTTTTGATGCCGGGCTTTCAATGCGCGGCCAAAATCCTTCCCCCGCCGGAAAAACGTTACCGTCAGAACGGCTGCGACTACGCAGTCCATTTTGATTTCGTCAATCCACCCAGGCCCTTTGATGTCCGTGCCGCGCCGCTGCATCCCAAGATGGGTGCTGTCTGCCATACGTTCGCGGCAAAAACGGAAACGCACCGGAGTTATCACCCCTGGCATTCATGGCTGGGTATCGGCGAACGGGCTGCGGAATGGCTCGGCGATCACCCGTGGCAGACGACCAATCGTCCGATCGAATTGATGGCAGAGGCCGGGGGATTTGTCCTGCTGCTGGGTGTCAATCTCACTTCATGCACGGCGGTTCATATTTCAGAGGAACTAGCCGGGCGACGCCCGTTCATCCGCTGGGCGATGGATGACAAGCACGAGATCCGCGAAGTGGCAACAAGCGGCTGTGCAAAGGGTTTTGAAGCGTTGATGCCGCATTGCCGACATTTGTTCCGAGCCGAACGCATTGGGAATTGTCTCGCTCAGGCCGCGCCGCTAAAGGGGTTGATCAATACTCTCGCGCCGGTTATTCGCCAACAACCTGAGTTGACGCGATGCTCTTCCGATTGTCTCCGGTGCCACGATACCGTTCTTGGCGGTCCGTTGCCGCCTGCTGGCATTTGCTAGCGTTTCAAGCGAAAGAACTGGGCTGAGTTGCTTGCGGGCCGTGATATCCTGATCTCGCCTTCGTTGGTTTGCAACTGGCCCACAGCATTGCTCCAGCCCAAAGTCGAACCGCCGAGCGCGGGTGAGGTCTGGAGTGAGAAGTCGCCAGCCCACGATGGCCATGAGAGAATAACGTTGCTGCCGGTATGGAAAATCGTCAGCGTTGGCAGCGGATTCCCCGCCCCCACATTGATGCCGCCGTCTTGAAAGGTAACGCCCAGTTCCGCAGCCTGAGCATCCGAGACGCAGCGCGTTACAACTCCATCGGTGAACGTCACCGGGAACGAACCGGATGATGCCGCGACTTGGAACGTTGCTTTGACAATTTCGCGGCTACCTGCTGCAAAGGTCGTTCCGCTGCCCAGAGACATGGCAATGCCCAGCTTGCCGAGTCCAGTTTGGTTTGTGTTTGGGATCATCGTCGAGCCAGTTGCCCCGCTGCCAAGGCTGATACCCGAGAAACTCACCGAGGCGGGATTGTAGAACAGTGTGAATCCGACGGCATTTTCGTCGCCAACCGCTTCAAGCGTCACGGGCACAGTCACCGTTTGAGATTGGGACGCGCTCACGCTGGCTGCGGTCAACCGGCGGGAGACATGAGAAGCGGGAGGCGTCGGAGTTGATTCCACGATCGGGCCGCCGACAACCGGCAGAGAATCATAACCCGCGAGGAATCGTCCGGCCTGCACCCAGTCTGTGACTTTGGTTTGCCCGTCACCGTGTGTATTCCTTGGCGCACAGTCGGCGCGTTGAAATTCATTGCTGGAAACGAACGAATCCAGCCGCGCCGCAAACCTTCCCATCTGTAGCCAGTCGGCGGCAGAAATGGTTTGGTTGCCATTGGTGCGCGGTGAAACGTCACCTTCAAAAACCGTGGGCGCAATCAGGACGGTAGCGTTGGAGAAATTGGCCGGCAACGCTGAAAGTTGCAAGTCCAGCAGTTCCCTCAGCACGGGCTGATCGGCAAAGCCAATGGTGCTGGTGTTCGTAGCAGTGCCGAGCAGCGGAAACGTGCTGAACGTGACTCGCGCCACCTCCTGTGTGCCCGGAATGAACATCGTTTGAAACGGGAGAGCGACCACGACACCGACCCGACCCGTGTTCAACAGGCTCGAGTTAACGAATAACGTTCCTCCGGCAGCCCCGCCACCGAGCGTTGCACTGGCAAAAGCCAGCCGTTGCGTGTTGAAGTTAAGGCTGAATCCCAGCGAGTTTTCATTTCCGTTGGCAACGATTGTGATTGGAACCGTGATGGGCAATCCCCCCATCGTATTCGTGTTCGACGCCCGGACGACCGCGTTTGGAAAAACGACGGTGAGGACGGCATTGCTGCTGGGCGTGGTTCCCCACGGATTGCTGACTAGGACGGAATAGAGACCGGCATTTGCGAATTGCGCGTTGCTGACCACGAGCGAGGCGTTGGTAGCGGTAGGAATATTGGCATTGTTGAACCGCCATTGATAGCTCAACGGTAGCGGCCCGCCCGCCGTGACGGTGAACAAGACGTTGGTGCCTGCGACAGCATTTGTGCCGAGAGGATGCGTTCCAATGACGGGAGGGATCGTCAACGCACACTTGCCGGACAGGGTGGCTGCGTAAATGGATTGGATTTCCGTCGGCGACAGGGCGCGGTTGAATACTGACAGGTCGTCAATGACGCCAAGAAAGCTGTTGGCAAAATTGTCGCCGCGCGCGCCAATGGCGATTTCACTGCTAAAAACGAACGTGGAGTTGAAGCTGGCAGCCGGGAAGTTCGTGCCATCAAGATAGAACACAACATTCGTGCCCGACTTGGTCCAGGCCACGTGATGAAAATTGGTGTCCGTAATTTGAAACGACGAACTCACGAACGCTTCTCCAGGCTTTGACAGGTACAGGTGACCGTCATCAAAAAAGCCCAGGGCATAGCCGCCTCCGGTTCCAAAAACCACTCCACCCCCGAAATTTAGAGACGCCTGTGTTGTACTGGTGCGCTTGATCCAGGCTTCCACGGTGATGTCTTGAAGTTGCAGGCTGGTTTGGTTGCCCACCCGCACAGCATCGCCATTGCCATCAAAAGCAAAACCCTGCCCCACCTTGCCTGAAACGAACCCGGCGTTACCGACGAGCGTTCCATGGTTTGCCCCTGCGGTGTCCGACGTGATTCCTTCGCCTGTCCACCAACTCACCATTCCTGTAGGAGGCGTGAAGCAGGGAGGAGGAGAATTCACCGTCAGCATTGCAGGCGAACTTGTGGTCGAGCCGTAAGGGTTGGTTGCCACCAACGCATATTCACCCGCATCCGCAATCTGGGCCGTTGAAATCGTCAGCGCCTGATTGGTTGCTCCGACGATGTTTGTTCCGGCGTGCGCCCATTGATATGTGACGGGAGTGTCTCCGAGTGCAGACGCAAAGAATGCCGCCGATTCGCCAGCAAGGATGGTCTGGTTGGTCGGTTGAATGACGAAAACGGGCGCGGTAGGCGAGGTGCATTTCCCGAATAAGTCGGCCTCGTAAATGGCCCGAACCTCGACTGCTGTCAGTGCCCGGTTATAGACGGAAAGCTCGTCAATCACCCCGAAGAAACTGTTGTCTAAATTATCGGCGCGCATGCCGATAGCGGCAGGAGTGGAGAAGTCGAAGTTTCCAGGATAATCGGGGGCGCGGTAAGCCACACCGTCAATGTAAACGTATACGACCGCACCGGAGCGAGTGACCGAAATGTGATGAGGCAGCGTGTTGGTGATTGGTGGGCCTGCTGTGGTTGAATTGATTCCGATGGTTGTCAGGTGCAATGCTCCGCTCGCAGTCATTGCAAGCGCGTAACCACCGAACCCGTACCCGTAAATCACTCCCGATCCCGCTGCGCTGAACGAGACCATGGAATCGCTCGCACGTTGAATCCAGCATTCAATCGTGAAATTCTGAGAATTGAGATTGGTTGAGTTACCGATTAACACTCCATCGCCATTGGCATTGAAGACAAATCCCTGGCCGACATAGCCCACGCCAAATGTTGCTGTTCCGACCATGGTGCCACCATTCGTGCTTGAAAAATCGCTGGCGTCATTTTCACCGCGCCACCAACTCACAAGGCCGTCTGGAGCAGGAATGCAATTGGTCGCTGAAGTCCCGGAGAATGGAAGTGATGCGCTCAAAATCAATACACTCGAAACGATTTGATGAATTCCGTATTTCATAAGGCGTGGTTTGGATCAGGTTTTGGATTGCCGTTTATAACGGCAGTCTGGGTCAGTTCACCACTTTCTGATTCAAACCGTTTATCTCAACTGTTTTCCAAACTGTCGAGTAGAAACAATGTTTCGCACGAGGCCGGTGTCGGGTCTGCAAGCTCCAGACAGCAATTGTTTCGATCAGCACAATCTTGCGTCGCCTCTGGACAAACGATAGTTTTTCAAAGTGAAACGCTTTTCCCGGTGTTTAGATGGGATGTTTTGACGAACCACCCTAAGGCAAGCGCAATGACAGCCGTTTAATTCTGCTGATTTACTCTCATGGCAAAACCCACTGTCTCGGTCTTGATGCCGAATTACAATCACTCCGAGTATCTCCCAAAATCGCTCGGTGCGCTGGTCAATCGCGAGCGTTGTCCGGACGAGGTGATTGTGATTGACGATGGCTCAACGGATAACAGTTGGGAAATCATCCAGGAATTTGCCCGCAAGCATCCGCACATCCGGGCCTACAAGAACGAGAAAAACATGGGGCCGATGTACACCGTGGATCGCGCACTGAACATGGCGACCGGCGATTTCGTGTACAGTGGTGCGGCTGATGATTTCGTCCTGCCGGGGTTTTTTGAGAAGTGTATGGCCGTGCTCGCTGAACATCCTGAGGCAGGGCTTTGTTGCACGGTCGGCCACTGGGAGGAAATGCACACAGGACTTGTCTGGCACATGGGCGTCGGGATGACGGACAAGCCCGCCTATCTTTCGCCTGAGCGGATGATGGAACTGGAACGCAAGGGACGGCTGTTCATCGCCGGGCATACAGTCATCGTCAAACGGAGCGCGTTGCTTGAAGTCGGCAAATTTCCTGCCGCCGTCAAATACGGCGGGGATTGGTACACTTACAACTTGATCGGTTTTCATCTCGGAATCTGCGTCGTGCCCGAGCCGCTCGCGGTTTTCCAGATTCATCCCAAGACCTACTACAATCGGGGGCGACAAGACAAACAAGATGAGCAACTGGTGATGGCAGCCGTCATCCGGTTGTGGGGACAGGAGAAGTGGCAGGATTCCATCAAGCGCATGAAGGATTGCGGTGCGCTCTACATCTGGGGTTATGCGATGCTGAGATACCTTGTCACACATCGGGAGCACTGGCATTACCTGAACCTGACGTTTCTACGGAAGAACCTCATGCACATCGTGAAGCTGCTTCTAAAACGAATGCTGCCGTCTTCGGTCACAAACTGGCTGGCGGGTCTAGCCGGTTACCGGGCGAAAGCACGCTAAACCCGCCGCGCTGCCGAACAGCAATTGTGAAGACCAAACACTATTCGTCACAAGAGCGAACGGGAGACACACTTTACAGCCGGCGGGCGTTCGGATCGCACGGTTTTACACTCATAGAACTTTTGGTGGTCATCGCGATCATTGCCATTCTGGCCGCCTTGCTGCTGCCTGCCTTGCAGCGGGCCAAGACAAAGGCACGACGGATTCAATGCATCAACGGCGAGAGGCAGATCGGGATCGCTCTGGGTTTGTATCTCGAAGAGAGCAATGATTTTTACCCGCAGTACGCGGCATGGGGGGCATTCGGCGGCAAGAAAGGAGTCATCAACTATCACTGGCTCAACGGGCCCGGCAGCCCGATTGAGCAAACCAATCGCCCGCTCAACCGTTACACTTCAAACGTCGAGATTTACCACTGCCCGTCGGACAAAGGAG
>CAZFNB010000038.1:0-8997 GCA_964520235.1 uncultured Bifidobacterium sp.
ACCACGAATGGTAATGGTGCGATTCGATGCGTGTATCTGACCAACGGTGCGACTTTGTCCGGATTCACGCTCACCAATGGAGCAACCCGAGCTGCTGGGATCGTCGCTGAAGACAGCGGCGGTGGTATTTGGTGCCTGTTAGTAGTTGGTGCGGCACCCGCGGTAATCTCCAACTGTGTATTGGTCGGCAACTCGGCGTACCTTAACGGAGGAGGAGTGGCGAATGGCACGCTGTATTACTGCAGGCTATCAGGCAACTCAGCAAATTGGGGCGGTGGGGCTTCGGCCGGTAATTTGAACAACTGTACGATGGAGGCCAACACGGCTTTCCACGGCGGCGGAGCTGCTGGTGGGACGTTGAATAGTTGCACGGTTAGAAGCAATTCTGCTACACAGGATGGCGGAGGTGTTTACTCCGGCACGCTTAATAACTGCACGCTGGACGGCAACTCCGCGCCCACTGGTGGCGGCGGGGCAGGGGGAGGGGGGCTTAACAATTGTACGCTTACGAACAATTCCGCCTCACAGTCTGGAGGCGGTGCAGCTGGCTGCACTCTGAGAAGCTGTAGGTTAAGCTGCAACTCATCGTTGGGATATGGCGGTGGCGCGTCGGGTTGCACTTTGAATAACTGTACGCTAACTGGAAACACGGCGAAACTGGGAGGTGGTTCCTATAGTGGTACTTTGAACAACTGCATTGTCTATTACAACACCGCTACTTTTTGGGACGCAAATTATTTCGGTGGCACCCTAAATTTCTGCTGCACGTCGCCGCTGCCAGACAGCGGGATTGGAAATATCTCACTTGATCCACTGTTAACCAGTGCTTCGCATCTAAGCATTGCTTCACCATGTCGAGGGGCGGGCGGCGACAGTTACTCGGGTGGCACTGATATCGACGGTGAACTTTGGGGGCATCCGCCTTCCATTGGCTGTGATGAGCTTGCCATTGGGGCGGCAACGGGAGCATTGAGCGTTGGCATCCGAACAGCGTTCACAACCGTGGCAGAAGGGTTCTCATTGGAAATGGTCGCATTGATTGAAGGGCGAAGCACCGCCAGCATGTGGAGTTTTGGCGACGGATTAGCCGTCAGTAACCAGCCCTACACGAGCCACGTTTGGACATCACCGGGGGACTACGTCGTCACGTTGCGAGCCTACAACGAGAGTTTTCCGTCAGGCATCAGCACTAACATCCTGGTCCATGTCTTGGCAAAGCCCGTGCATCATGTGCGTGTCGGTAGCTTGACCCCATTGGCCCCGTTTTACTCGTGGACAACGGCGGCGGGCACGATTCAGGACGCAATCGACTCAGCCTCGGTACCTGGAGCACTAGTCCTCGTGACAAACGGGGTTTACGACTCTGGCGGACGGGTAGTTAATGGCACTCTAACTAATCGCGTGGTGGTCAACAAATTGGTGACGGTTCAAAGCGTCAATGGTCCACCGTTCACAGCAATTAAAGGCCACAGACTGTCGGTGACCACAAATGGCGACGGCGCGATTCGGTGTGTGTTTCTGTCTGGTGGAGCTGTTCTTTCTGGGTTTACCTTGACCAACGGAGCCACTCGATGGGTCAATCAATACCTCAATGTCGACAGCTATGGCGGCGGCGTGTGGTGTGAATCAATGAGTTCTGTTGTTTCTAATTGTGTTTTCAGCGCCAACTCTGCAGGTATAGGTGGTGGAGGAGCGTACGCTGGCACGCTCCTTAACTGTATTCTCGATGGCAACTCGGCATCGCAGGGAGGCGGGATCTACAATTCGATTGTGAGTTATTGTGATCTGCTCGCCAACTCAGCAGCGAGCGGAGGAGGGGCCTACTATGCCAGACTGAGGGAGTGCATGGTGGTTGCCAACAAGGCCCAAGACGGAGGGGGTGCTTACAACGGAATGGTTAACAATTGTATCTTGACCTCCAACTTAGCTTCACAATACGGGGGTGGGTCTTATGGTAGCACCTTGAACGGTTGCGTACTAAGCAACAATTCGGCACAGAGTGGCGGCGGATCGAGTTATGGGATTTTAGATAAATGCGTGTTGAGCGCTAATTCGGCGCAAGATGGCGGGGGAGTGTTCTATGGCACTTTGAACAACTGTAATTTGACCAGCAATTCCGCATCACGGAACGGTGGCGGCGTGTATGGTGGCGTGTACAACAACTCTACACTGGTTGGCAATTCGGCCATCGAGAAGGGTGGAGGAGCTTTCGGATGCTACTTGAACAATTGCATCGTCCATTTCAACAACGCGCCAAGCGGAACCAACGAGTACATCTGCACCTGCAATTACACCTGCACCGTGCCTTTGCCAACCAACGGCTTTGGGAACATTACCAATGATCCTATCTTCATGAGTGTAAATACCGCTGATTTTCGACTCCAATCGGTTTCGCCATGCGTTAATGCGGGCCGCAACACTTATTCAACAAATAGCCTCGATTTAGATGGCAACCCTCGCATCGCCGGTGGCACGGTGGACATCGGAGCGTATGAGTTACAAGCGCCGTCGTCGGTGCTCTCGTATGCATGGGCGCAGCAGAATGGTTTGCTTACGGACGGCTCTGAGGATTTTACCGATGTCGATGGAGATGGTTTGACCAACTACGGCGAGTGGCGTTCTGACACAAATCCAACCAACTCAACGTCTGTGTTAAGAATGGTCAACGCCACGAACAGTCCATCTGGCGCAAAAGTGACGTGGAAGAGCGTTGCCACACGCAATTACTGGATCGAGCGTGCGACCAATCTGGCCGCGCCGTTAGCGTTCCAAACCGTCGCCACAAACGTTGCCGGCGTTGCAGGGACGAAAACTTACACCGACACGAGCGCGACCAACGGCGGGCCTTACTTCTATCGCGTGGGCGTGCAGTAGTTGCGGGCGCATCAACACCTTCTGCAAACATCAGCATTGTCAAAACGGCTGGGTTCTCTGAGACTTGATGTGTGCATTTCAACCAAGGCAAAGGGTATGGCAACAAATGAAGTTGAGGCATCCATTGATGGTCGGAGTAATGGCGTTGATCTGCCTTTTGACAATGCGCGTTGAGTCTGTGGCCGCAGGAATCGGGTTGTCTGCGGCTGCCTCCACAAATCAAATCGTCGTCGGGAATCAAATCACTTACACGGTCAATGTCACAAATCTCACCGGGTTGACTGTTGTGAGCACTTACGTGACGAATCTGTTTTCAGGCTCGGCCACTTTGATTTCGGCGACAAACAGCCTCGGGACTTCTCCATTCGCTAATCCCATCACTACTGTTGGTGGTGCCGTGCTGTTTCGCCTGGATGATTTGACGAATAATGCATCGGCAGTCCTGACTGCAGTGGTGACTCCGTCAGGGGCGGGTGGTTTCACGAACACCGTGACCGGATACGCATTGACGACGTTTGGAACGAATGCGACGAGCCAGCCAACGAATGTCGTTGTACAGGTTTACTCGGGGCGATCGGATTTGGCTGTCGGTGTTGCGTTGCCGGCTGCCAGTGTGCTGGTCAATGATCTGGCGGAAGTCCAGTTGACGGTCGCCAATGCCGGACCAAATGCTGCGTCGGGTGTCGTATTGAGCAACACCATCCCATCCGGTCTTGTGCCCGTGGGAATTTCTCCGGCGAGCCTCTCCGGTCTGCTGACAAATGGAAATCTTGTAGTGAATTTTGGCAGCATCGCCAGCGGGAGTTCCACACAGATTTTCCTGTTCATCCAACCGACAAACCCTGGAAGTTTCTCAATTACCGCGTCCGTTTCGGCAACGACAGTGCTTGATACCAATCTGCTTAACAACGTCGTCACAAACACAATCAGTGTCGGAACGAATCTTGTGTCGTCCTTGGTGGTCACAAACATAGCGACGCAGTATTTCAATGGGCAAACGGCATTGATGAACCAGTGGTTGCGCGTGGAGAATTTCGGCACAAACGACGCACCGGCATTCCGATTGTTCGTCAGTGGGTTGAACGGTAGCAATCGGTTGTCCGTGGCAGTCGGGACGAACAGTGGCCAGCCGTTCGTGCTTCACAATGCGACGGTCGCAACCAATCAAGGCGTGGATTTGTTGATGGAGTACTTTTCACCGACGAGGACGAATATCCCCGGTTTGGGATTTACGGCTGTCGCCGTGCCGAGGGTTGACCTCTCTCCGGCCACAAATCTTGCGACTGTGAGCAGCGACACGGTATTTGTGCTGACCGGCAAGAGGCTGGGTTCGGGTGCATTCATGCTGGAATTTCCATCTCTGACGAATCGCGCTTATACGGTTGTTTACAGCGACGATGCATCGTTCAGCAATGCGGTGATGTCACAACCGTCAGTGGTCTCTTCAGCGAACAAAAAGCAGTGGATTGACAGCGGGCCGCCAAGAACGCTGAGTCATCCGACAAACACGCCTGCAAGGTTTTATCGTGTGTTTAGAGCGCAGTGAAAGCAACGCCATGAACAGCCGCTGCATGAACTTGAAAATCATTTCCGCCTGGCTCGGACTGGTGTGTGTGCCGGCGTTGAATCTGTATTCAGCAGAGATGAGTGACGCGGAGTTCGCGCGTTATTTCGACCATTCCAAGCAGGAGGAAGGTGACTGGCCAAGGCATTTCCGCATCGGCGCATTGGTGGGTTTCAACATCAAGGCGGATTTCAAAGTGGATGGAACATTCGACGTGTCGGGGAGCAATCCTGGAAATACTGGAGACGCCGGTCGTGGACAGAATCATTTTTATGATGATGGTTATGTGCGCGTGGACGATACGGGCAACGCGGGTGGTGTGACGACGTTCTGGGGTTATGACAACGCCAGTCAATACAATGCCGGGGCCCAGACGCTGACTTTTCACAGCGCGAACAAATACACAGCCAGCGGCAGTGCGAGCGTGGATGGTGATGCGCAGGTGGGGATCGATCTGGCTTACGGCGGCCATTTGTTCCGTTATGGCAGCGCCCTGGTGGGCTGGGAGTTCGGCTTTGGCTGGCTGCCGATCAACCTCCAGGACAATCAGCAGATGAATGCGACAGCGACGCGGGCGGTACATAGTTTCAATACTGGTGGAACGCCACTGCCTGATGCGCCGTATCACGACTCTGGAATACCTGGGATTGACGGTCGCCCGACCATTCAAGACAGGCCGACACTGGTCAATGCCGCTGAACCCGCGCCCGGCGGCGCGATTGTCTCGGGACATCGGGAATTGGATGTGACGCTTTACAATTTCCGCCTGGGGCCGACGCTGCACTGGGAATTGGGGCGGAAGTGGGCGGCGGCTTTGAGCACAGGTGGCGCGATGGGAATTATCTCAGGTGACCTGAAGCACGACGAAATCATTCTGTTCTCTGACAGCAGCAGTGCTTTGAATAAAGGCCGCGTCAGCGACACAAAAGCTGTCTATGGCTGGTATGTGGGGGGAACGTTGATGTATCACGCGGATGATCGTGGTGATCTTTTTATCGGCGCTCAATACATGCCGATGGGCCGGGCGACGTTCAGTGGCGCAGGGCGCAAGGCGGAACTTGACATGTCCGGAGGCCTGTTCCTCTCTGCAGGCATCAACTGGCCGTTTTGAAATGGAAAAATAAAAAACCGACGCGGATTGGCCGGTCGGTTTTGAAAGCGGAAAGTAAAAATCTATTACTTGAGCCGGTTAAGCGCCGCAGTCGAGCGAGATTTTTTTCGATTAGCCGCCGGGCGCGTAAGGACATTGGATTTGACCGCTTTGTCATAGCAGGACAATACACCTGAGAGCGCTTTGGCTGCATCGGCCTTTTTTCCGGCAGAGATCAATTCGCGATACGACTTCTCCATTTTACGAAGATGGGAGAGAATCGAGCGGTTGTGCTGATGCTTGCGTTCGCTGTTGCGCATGCGGCGTTCGGCGGATTTCGTGTTCGGCATAATCGAATTTTCTATTTCAGTTTAAGGGCCGAAAACCTATCGAAATGAGTTTGAAAGTCAATGTCGAAGGTGCTGATGGATCGGAATGTATTCCGCAGCATCATTTTTTTGCAGTTGCCTTTGATGACAATCCAACTGCCGAAAGCAGTTTGCTGGTGATTGATTTGGAATCTTTGGGCTTGTCGTCTTGTTTGATTTTCAGCCTCTGTCGCAATCTTTTCAAATTGGAGGAAGTGGAGTCCGGTCTGCCTAAAAAGGGATCGAGTTTTGCAACCAGCTTGGTAACCAGACTCGGGCTTTTGTAATCGAATATATCGGGTAATCCCAGACAGATGATTTCCTTTTCTTCCAGAAGATCACCAAAGCGCATTTCCATCTGTCGGGATTGCTCCTTTTCGAATACGAATATGAACTCTGCCCATCGGATCAAGTCCTCGGTCAATTGTTTTTTTGCAAAACTTGCCGTGCCAGCCGATTTCACATCCAAATCCGCTCTGGCTTTGTATAAATGTTCGGCTGTGAGGCTGCGCACCTTGTTCTGATTGCAAACGAAGAGGACTTTGGTTTTTACGGCTTCTTTTTCCATCGTACACGCTAACTTGTACATTCAAAGTAGGCATAACAAAAGAAAAAACCCCCGTTCATCAAAGCGGGAATTCTTGGATTAGTGAAGCCCTTACTCAGCGCCGTGCCGCACGAAGCTTGCGAGCGATGAAGCCAAGTCCGATAAGGCCGATTACGACAGACGTCGGCTCAGGAACGTTGGTTATCTGAAGATATTTGTCTTTGCTGATTATAAAGGAACCATTCGGGGCCAAGGTAAAATCCCACTGGAAGGCCCATGTGACGTTCCCTGGGCCAACAGGAGCCAAATTGTCTATCAACGTTGTTTGTGCGCCATCATTTAGACTTGCCAAGGTAAGATTGAAAGGGCGGGCTTCGCCATGATTTGCACCAGGTGTGACAACTGTTTCTGTCAAAGCTGCGAAAGGATCAATTTGAGCAGCCTCATTGAATTTACCGCTCAGGTTTTTACCAAGTTGAACAACATCATTACCCGGGCCACCCAGATCAAAATCTGAGTACTGGAAGAAGTGAAAAGCCTGTGGCACTGCTGAAAGATTGCGAATGGTGATTGTTTCGCCTATGTCGGACAGTCCGCTGCCGGGGTTCAGGCCTGTCAGCAAATAATCAATCCCAACAGCGATCTGGGCGTTTGCATACTGAACAGAGAGCAAGCGATTGTTGACCACACTGAAAACCGGTGCACTGATTGCATTGATTGGAGACTCTGCGCTGCCTCCGATACCGTACCAGAACCATTGTTGACGAAGTTGATTCTGGCCATCTACATACCATGCTTTCATCCCGTCAGATGTCCCCAAATCAATTATAGCAACAGAGTTGTTGTTGGTAAGGCCGACAATCTGGGCATTCGCGTTTGATGCTGCACACCATAAAAGAATTGTGGCAAAAATAAACTTCACTACGCGGCTAAGAACGCTTCCCTTAGTTTTCATAACTCCACCGTGAAAATGTAAAATGTGTTTCATCTACTGGCTTACAACATGATTGCTCGCACAATCCCAAATTTCTTCTGACCTTTTAATCATTCAACCACAGTTTGCCGCTTGGACAATTGTTATTTGTTGACAAGATATTAACACCGGCTGTTGGTTGCTGGCAATAAATATTTTTAAACTGCCGGGTGCGTGCTTTCCGGTGTGAGCAAGCATAAAGTCATTCATTTTCTGGAAACAGTATCCACCATAAAGAGAAGTGCGAAAGCGGAGATTGATGCTGATTTCCAAGCTGATATTGCAGCAGCAGCGGATATATGCCTAAAGTATTGAAAACAAGTTATCTATGATGGCGGCAAATCATCGGATAATACGTTACTGCTCGCTGCCTTTGGATCAGAACATGGTGCGGAATACATCCAGCAAAATGGTCAGTTGGCGATACCATTCGTCCTGCAATCGTTGAGGGAGAAAAATCCATAGAAGTGATGCCAATGCAATGTAAGGTCCGTACGGCAGTCGTGATGACCACTGACGTTTTCCCGCGACAATCAAAGTGACGCCGATGATTGCTCCAATCATTGAACTGAACATCAACGAAAAGATTGTTGACTGCCATCCGAGAAAGGCGCCGATTGAGGCCATGAACTTCACGTCCCCAAAGCCCATCGCTTCACGCGGCAAAACGATTTCCGTACTGACCGCTTCCATGTGATGAATCGTCTCCGGGTTGAAGTCTTCATCTCCAATCTTAAGCCGGCTGGGTGACAGGAGCACCTTCACGTTTGAGTAGCCGCGATCAATCAATTCCAGTGTCCGCGCCTGGATGACGATGACGTCGGACTGGCGGTAAAACAACTCGTCATACGGAATGACCTGTTCAGGCAGATGCACTGCTGTTTCGGAGAAAACAATCCGGGTGTTTGCCGGCAGCTCGATTCGTTGCCGTCCAAACATCAGTTTGCCCAGCCGCACGATTGCGTAAACGATTCCGGCACCGACGCCGACACCCAGCAAACTCTTCAATGCTGCGCCCAGAATCGTGCCCTCGTTATGCAATGATGGCAGCAGCGCTGAACATAACAGACCAGCGACAATCCCGCCGATGGTGATTTCGTCCGGGATGATGAAATGCTCGAAGTCAATAAACGTCGCCACGATCAGCCCTGCGATGACCATCGAGTAAACAATCGCCAGCCAGGCTGATTCCATGCCGAACCTCTGCCAGCAGCCCATGAACATTGCTCCCGTCAACACCTCGACGATGAAGTAACGTGGCGATATGGGCGCGCCGCAATTTTTGCATTTGCCTCCGAGCCAGAGCCAGGTCAACAGCGGGATGTTCAAAAACCACGGGATCGAATACTTGCAATGCGGGCAATGCGACGGCGGTGAAACCACGCTCAATCCCAGCGGCATCCGATGGATGCAAACGTTGAGAAAACTTCCAACGACGCTGCCGAATGCAAAAAAAGTGACAGACCAGAAATGAAACGGCACCGCCTGCCAGTTCTTTGGATCAAACACGGATTCAATCATGATGTTCTTGCGAATTCGTCAGTTTCCCCGTTGCAGTCGGAGCGTCGGCAAATGTTTGCT
>CAZFNB010000039.1:0-8945 GCA_964520235.1 uncultured Bifidobacterium sp.
TGACGACAAATGGGATGAGCAGTCCGTGACCGTCCTCGCCCTCGATCCCGGATTTGCTGTAGGCATCGTACATCCAGACGAGGAGCGATTGGGTGTTGACGTAGCCGAGTGTGGAGTTGCCGATGACATGGAACAACGCGAGCCAGGCGGCGAGCATTGTGAAGAACAGCGGCTTTTCCGGCAACCGCCGCCAAGCCGACCGCACTTCCATCGAGAAACTTTCCGAGGAAGCCAGTTCCGCCGTCTGAGTGTTCATGTTCGCCTGCGAATGTTCCATTCTAGTTGATAGCGAATACGCCTCTTTTGCTCAATAAAAAACCCGGTCAAACCGCCGTCACCGCCCGTCCACGCAAGCCGTCACGCAGCAGGTAATAGAGGAACAACGTGTTCCATTTGAGATAGCGCGGGCCAAGCCGTCGCGGCTCGGTCACCATCCTGTAAAGCCAGGTCAATCCGTTGCGCTGCATCCACGACGGCGCATCGGACTTTGTGCCGGCGTTGGCGTCGAAGGCGAAGCCCACCGTCAGCACCACACCGCGTTTGAGCAGATGCTTGTGTTTGCGTGCCCAGGCCTGCTGCTTGGGCGTGCCGAAACCCACCCAGATGAAATCCGGAGAGAGACGATGGAGTTCCTCGATGACGGCTGATTCTGCATCCCCCTTGAGAGTGCCATCGCCATTGCACCAGCCGTGAAATGAACCGACGAATTTTAATCCCGGATTCAATTGTGTGAACAACTCGCGCAGCTTATTGCCACACTCTTCCGAGCCGCCCAGCAGATAATGGGTTGAACCGGCGGGCGCGCGTTCGAGAAACTTCCGCATGAACGTCGGACCATAGACGCGGTCATTCATTCGTGCGCCAGCCGCGTTCAAACACCACACCAGCGGCATTCCGTCCGGCACGAGGCTGTCGTACGCGCTCATCGTGTCACGGAATCGCGCGTCGTGACGGCGCATGGTGACGATCTGGGTGTTGACGAATTCCAGGACGTGGCAGCGCGGTTCGCGTGCCCATTCGACGCAGTGGCGCGACAGCTCGTCATAATCCGTGACAAGCAACGGCGCATCCAGCACGTGCATGATCTTCATCCAGTTCAAGAAGAAATCCCCGCCCCTTTGGCACATGGTATGTAACCCAGGAGCGCGGGAGTTTCAATTATTGGCCATTCCGTATTCACCGCGTCAGATTCCGAGGCTTTCACGACAATGGGTGTCCGTTCAAGAAAAGACTTCTCAGAAGCCGGTTCTTCGGCGAAGGTAGCCGCGACGAAAGTTTTGGACAATTCCAGTCAGACGGCATCCGCGTTTTCAAACAGAAGTATGAAGTTGCTCGTGTTCGCACACACACCGCCTCCGCATCACGGGCAAAGCTACATGGTTCAGCTCATGTTGGAAGGTTTGGGTGGCGACCATCGCAAGCGGAAAAACGCCGCGGCTTTGCAACCTCATCCCGGTGACGTACACGGCATCGAGTGTTACCACGTCAATACACGCCTTTCCAAGCGGCTGGAGGACATCGGCGAATTTCGCGGTGGCAAGCTGATCCTGCTGTTGTTCTATTGTTTCGAGGCCATCTGGTGCCGCTTTCGTCACGGTGTCACGAACTTTTATTACATTCCCGCGCCGGGAAAAACCTCCGCACTTTACCGGGACTGGCTCGTGATGTTTCTTTGCCGGCCGTTTTTCAAAAGACTGATCCTTCACTGGCACGCGGCTGGACTTGGAAAATGGCTTGAGACTTCCGTCCAATCGCGTACGCGCGCAATGACGTATCGTTTCGCGCGGCAGGTGGACGTGAGCATCGTGCTTTCGCGCTACAACATGGCCGACGCGGAGAAACTTCTTCCGCAGCGGATACGCGTGGTCAGCAACGGCATCCCCGATCCGTGCGCGGACTTCAAACAGACCATTCTCTCCCGCCGCCGTGCCCGGCACGCTGCGCGGTTGAAACTTTTTTCCGGCCAGACGCTTTCACCGGCGGACCTGCAGGACACGGGCGGTGACCCGCACATCGTCAAAGTTCTTTACGTAGCGCACTGCATGGAGGAGAAGGGATTGTTTGACGCGATGCGCGGCGTGGTGATCGCGAATCGTGCGCTGGCCGAGCGCGGTTCGACCGTCCGCATGAAACTTCTGGCTGCGGGCACGTTTGTGGCGCCGGATGAGAAAACAAAGTTCGACCAGCTCATGGCCGACCCGGAGTTTGATCGCTCGGTGGATTACCTTGGGTTTGTCTCGGGCGCGGGCAAGGTGAACGCTTTCCGTCAGAGCGATCTTTTCTGTTTCCCGACCTACTATCTTGGTGAAAACCAGCCCGTGAACCTGATCGAGGCAATGGCTTTCGGCCTGCCCGTCGTCACCACACGATGGCGTTCGCTCTCGGAAATGATGCCCGCTGATTATGCCGGACTCGTGCCGGTGCGTTCGCCGGAAAAGGTCGCCGGGGCCATGCTGGAATTGTTGACGCAGGAGAGTGGAGAGAATTTCCGCCAGCTTTTCCTCAGCCGTTACACCCTGGAGGCGCATCTGAACAAACTCGCGGAAGCCATCCGCAGCGTCGAGCAACCGGCCTCGGCTCTTGAGCCTCTCGGCGCCACTGCGCCGCGCGCATGAACGCAAATTCATTGCGCATTGGACCCGCCCCGTTACTTTTGACATTGTGAAAATCGGCATATTGCAACTCAACTCGACGATTGGCGACTACGAGAACAATCGCGCCAGACTTGTCGCCGCCTACGCGCAGGCCGTTGAACGCGGCGCGGAGTTCGTCATCGCTCCCGAGCTTTTCCTCTGTGGTTATCCTCCGCGCGATCTGTTGCTGCGCCCGGATTTCATCGAGGCAAACCTCAAAGTGCTGGCCAGAACCGCCGAAAGTGTCGGCGCGGTGCCGCTTTGCCTCGGTTACGTGGACAAGAATGCCACGCGCCCGGGCCGTTCGCTGACGAACTCCGCCGCAGTTTTACAGAATGGCAAAATCGTCTGGAGGCAGGACAAATCGTTGTTGCCAACATACGATGTCTTCGACGAAGACCGTTACTTCGAGCCTGCCAAAAGCACCGCGCCGTTTGTTTTCAACGGTCGCAAACTCGGCATCACCATTTGCGAGGACATCTGGAACGATGAAGATTTTTGGCCCGACCGCCTCTATCGCCGCGACCCTGTGAAGGAGCTTATCACTCAAGGCGCGGACATGATCCTCAACATCTCAGCCTCGCCGTGGCATGCCGGCAAGGAAAAGACACGCCTCGCCATGTTGCAACGCGTGGCGCGCGATGAAAAGGTGCCGCTCGTGCAGGTGAACGTCGTCGGCGCAAACGACGAGCTGATCTTTGACGGCCACAGCGTCGCGCTGAACCGCAAAGGTGAGGTGCTCGCGCTTGGAAAGGGTTTCGGTGAGGATGTGCTGGTGGTGGACGTGGACGCGGCGCCGAAGATGGACGTCGCGTGGCCGGTTCCTGAGGAGCAACTTTTTCGAGCACTCTCGCTCGGCATCGCGGACTACGTTCGCAAATGCGGATTCAAATCCGTCGTGATCGGACTGTCGGGCGGCATTGACTCGGCCATCACCGCAGTGCTGGCCGTGGACGCGCTTGGTGCGGACAAAGTCATGGGCGTCTCCATGCCCGCGCGTTATTCGAGCAGCGGCAGTCTGACCGATGCCGAACTGCTCGCAAAGAATCTGGGCATCCGCTACGAGGTCATTCCCATCGAGCCGCCGTTCAAAAGCATGGAAGGTCAGTTGGCCAGAGTTTTCACGGGCACCAAACCCAACGAAGCCGAGGAAAACATCCAGTCGCGTCTGCGCGGCGTCACGCTCATGGCCATCTCAAACAAATTCGGCGCGCTCGTGCTGACCACCGGCAACAAATCGGAAATGGCGGTCGGCTATTGCACGCTTTATGGCGACATGTGCGGCGCTCTGGCCGTCATCGCGGACGTTTTCAAGACCGAGGTTTATCGTGTCTCCCGCTGGATCAACCGCGACAAGGTCGTCATTCCGACGGATTCCATCACCAAGCCGCCGAGCGCCGAGTTGCGGCCCGACCAGAAGGATCAGGACTCGCTGCCCGAATACGACGTGCTGGATGCGATCCTTCAGGCATACGTCGTCGAGCATTTGAGCAAGGACGAGATCATTAAACGCGGCTTCGCGCCTGCTGTCGTCAACGATGTGCTGAACAAGGTGACGTTCACGGAATACAAACGCCGCCAGGCTGCGCCCGGGTTGAAGGTATCGCCGCGCGCCTTCGGCATGGGCCGCAGAATTCCAATAGCGCAACGTTTCCGTGCCACTTAGAATCATGAGCGCCGCAATCAAACTCACCGTCGTCACGCCTTGCTTCAACAGCGAGCACACCATCCGCGAGACGCTTGAGAGCGTCGCACGTCAGAAACACCCGAACATCGAGCACATCGTCATGGACGGAGGCTCGAAGGACGGCACGCTCGGCATCCTCAAGGAATTTCCGCACCTGAAATGGTTCTCGGAAAAAGACGAGGGCCATTACCATGCCATGAACAAAGGCATCGCGATGGCCACGGGCGAAGCTGTCGCGATTCTGAATGCCGACGATTGTTATTGCGACGGCATCCTGGAAAAGGTCGCCACCGCCTTCGCTGCGCATCCTGAGTGGGATGCCTTGTTCGGCGACATCATCTTCGTGGATGGTGACGGCCATGAAATTTTCCGGCGTGAGGAGGCGTGCTGGGACGCGCAGATCGTCCGCTACGGCTTCGGGCTTGCAAACCACCAGGCGCTGTTCGTTCGCAAGCGCACCTATGAAAAACTGGGCCTGCTGCGCCACAAGGATTTCAAAAATTGCTGCGACTACGAATTTCTCGTCCGGCTCGCGCATAACAGGTGCAAGGTCGGCCACATCAAGGAATATGTCGTGCGCTACCGCTATCATCAATTCGGCCAGTCCGCCGACCAGCGCATTGTGGCGAACATGGCGCGCGAGTCCGCCGCCATCCGCAAGGAATACGGTGTGCCCGGTGGATTCGCGGGAAAATTGTTGAGCCGTTACGGGCGGCTGAAGCGGCAGGTTCAAAAACTTTTCATCCTCGGCAGGTGTGATTTGGTTCCGGGCAAGGTGCGCCTTGCCCGGCACATGCGCGAGAAGACGACGTTCTCCTCGAACATCGGCCTGGACAAGCTGGAGAAAACCTGACGCCCGTTCGCTCGACACCCGGCGTGCGCCTTGTTAGCGTTCGCGCGTGAATTTTTTGGTGACAGGCGGCGCGGGGTTCATCGGCTCGCACGTATGCGAGCGGCTTTTGCAGGCAGGCCACAGCGTGTGGGCGTTCGACGACCTCAACTCCTTTTACGACCCGCAGATCAAACGCCGCAACATCCGCGACATCCAGTCCCTCGCCAGGCCGTTCGAGTTTGTGCAGGGCGACATCACGGATTGCGCCGCCGTCAACGAGTTGTTCAGCGGGGTGAAGTTCGATCAAATCATCCATCTCGCGGCGCGGGCCGGGGTTCGTCCAAGCCTTGCTGAACCGGCCCTCTATCAGCGCGTCAACGTCGAGGGCACGGTCAACATCCTCGAAGCTGCGCGAAAAGCCGGAGTCAACAAGATCACCATTGCATCCTCATCCTCCGTCTATGGCGTGAATGCGAAGGTGCCGTTCAGCGAGAGCGATCCGATTTTCTCCGCCATCTCGCCCTACGCCGCCAGCAAGCTTGCCTGCGAAGCGCTCGGCCATGTTTACCATCACATCTACGGCCTCGATGTCATCATGCTGCGCTTCTTTACCGTCTATGGTCCGCGCCAGCGACCCGACCTGGCCATTCACAAGTTCGCGAGTCTGATTCACGCCGGGAAACCGATACCCGTCTTCGGCGATGGCAGCACTGCGCGGGACTACACCTACATCACCGACATCGTGGACGGCATGATCGCCTGCACGCAGAGAAATTTCGGCTTCGAGATATTCAACCTCGGAGAATCGCAGACCGTGAAACTGCACGAATTGATTTCCCTGCTGGAATCCGCGCTTGGCAGGAAAGCAGTGCTGGATCGTCAGCCGCCGCAACCCGGCGACGTGCCCATCACGTTCGCCGACATTTCCAAAGCCCGCGCCAAATTGGGCTATGATCCCCGGATCAAAATCGCCGCCGGCATACCGCGATTTGTGGATTGGTTTCGACAAGCCGTTCAATAAACTATCGCCATGAGTTCAGTTGCAATGACCCGACCCAATGTCAATGACGCGCTCGTCGCGTGGAAAAAAATTCTCGCCGACCGTGGCCTTTCAACGAATCTGCTCTGGATATTCGAGGAGAACCTTTGCTTCGAGAAAAAGGCCGACGTGCCCGGCGGCATCCACATCGGCTTCCAGACGCGCTTTTCGCCCGTGCCGGATGAATCGCTTGAGATCGCCTACGAACACTTTTGCGAGAACGACACGCGCATCGTGTTTTATCGTCTCGGCGAAAACAAGGGCCGCTCCGTCTGCATCCTGCTCGGCGACCCGTGGTTCAGCGACAAGAAGGAGAGCGACGGTTTTGTGCTGCGCAACGAATGGGGCATCCTGTTCCATCCCGGCCAGAAGATCGAGATCGAAGAAGTCACGGACATGCGCCGCTGGATACGCCGCGTGCGCCGCGAACGCCCCCTGCACGACGTGGACTTTTGCATGACGCTCGCCGCCGTGGACGAGATCCAGGTGCATGGCCGCGTGTTGACAGCCGGAGAACGCTACTCGGAAGCGATGCTGGGCAAGTTGCGCCGCATTTTCTCGCACGCTCAGTAAGGAGCCAAAACTCAAAAACGCCGAAAGCAAGGCTGGTTGATTTTTGAGTTTATGAGTTTCGGCTTCACCACGAGTCGTTTTTGAAATGACCCGCACCGAAAAACTTCTCGCCGAACTGATCGCGCTGCCGAGTGTGAACAGCGCGTTTTTGCCACCGCGTCATCCTCATGCGGGTGAGGGGCGCGTGGCGGAGTTTCTCGCCGCCACCGGCGCGAAGGCAGGGCTGGACATCGAGTTTAAGACAGTTTTGCCGGGACGGCCCAACATCTTCGCGCGGCTCGCGCCATCGGGAAAAATCCAACGCACTCTCCTGCTCGCCCCGCATCTCGACACGGTCAACGTTGCGGATGATTCACAGCTCAAGCCCTCGGTTCGCAGCGGTAGAATGTCCGGTCGCGGTGCGTGTGACACCAAAGGCTCCGTGGCAGCCATGTTCACCGCGCTTTGCGAACTGGCGCGTTCAAAATCGCGGCCTTGTCAAACGGAGATCATCTTCAGCGGGCTTGTGGACGAGGAACACGGCCAGAGCGGATCGCGCTTTCTTGCGAAACAAAAGTTCAAGGCCGACCTCGCCATCGTTGGCGAACCCACGCGGCTTGCCATCGCCACCGCGCACAAAGGCAGTGTGTGGCTGGAGATCGCCACGCGCGGCAAGTCCGCGCACGGGGCCACGCCGCATTTCGGACGGAACGCCGTCCACGAGATGGCGCGCGTGGTGGACGTGCTTGAAACTGATTATGCAAAACGGTTGCGCGCGAAGAGACATCCCTTGCTCGGCCACGGCACGGTGAGTGTTGGGACGATTCGCGGTGGCACGCAGACGAACATCGTTCCGGATTCGTGCATCATCGGCGTGGATCGCCGCACGTTGCCGGGAGAGACCGAATCCGGCACGCGCCGGGATGTGGAAAAATTTCTTCACGCCAGAGGCCTTGATGCGAAAGTCTCCAACGTGAAACTCAAACCCTGTCCCTCGCTCGAAACCAGCGCGCGGCTTCCGCTCGTCCGCCACTTTCTCCGCAGTGCGAAACAATCGCGGCCCGTCGGCCTGCATTATTTTTGCGACGCGGCGGTGCTGGCCGGAGGCGGAATCCCCAGTGTTGTTTTTGGTCCCGGTGACATCGCGCAGGCCCACACGGCGGACGAATGGATTTCCTTGTCGCAATTGAATCGCGGAACGGAAATGCTTGTGGCGTTTCTGAAGTCATTGCCATGAACGGTGAACGCGAAAACATCTTTGCCCGGATACGCGAAGCCCTGGCGTTTCGGGCGCACCCGCATGAAGCCGCCGGGCTGCCTTCGGCCGCGGACCAGCGCCGTGTTCTGCCGGATGCCGGCGGCTCCACCCAGGAGGAGTTGCTGGCGCATTTCGCCACAAACGCAGGTGGATTGAAAGCGACCTTCAAATTGCTGAAAGACACGAGTGAGATGGACGCGCAATTGCGCAGCCTGCGCGACGTCGAGGGATGGAAGCGTGTCGCGGCTCATCATGCGCCGCTCGCGGAATCCGCCGTGCAAGCGCTCGGGCTGCCGACGATTTTCACCGACAGCGGATACGACAAGAACGAAATGGAGCAGTGCGATGCGGGCATTTCCGAATGCGACGCGCTCATCGCTCAAACCGGCACGGTGCTGGTGACCAGCCGCAGCGCGGGAGGACGGGCGTTATCGTGTCTGCCGCCGCATCACGTCGTCATCGCGCGCCGTGAACAGCTTGTTCCCGATCTTCCGGCGGCGTTTGCGCTCGTGAAACAAAAATACGGCGCGAAATTTCCCAGCATGATCTCGTTCATCACCGGGCCAAGCCGCACGGGAGACATCGAGCGCATCCTGGTTCTTGGCGCACACGGGCCGAAGAAGCTGACGATTTTTTGTCTCTGACAGGAACGGTCGTTTGAGTTTGCCACGATCAGGTTTGGGAAAACGTGCGTGGCGGCGGGGCTTTCACAAAAGTTGTTTCCCGCAGGTAAATCGGTTGCAGCCTGTCGCCGTTGATGAAATCGGATCTTTGGCGCGCGAGTCTGGCGAGTGTTTCGGCGCGCGGAAAAACAAGCCGCCCGTTTGGAAACCAGCGTGTCACTTCCGGCCCGATTAAAATGTCTCCCACCCGCTCGCGTGCCTGTGCCTCGGCAAGGGTCGCAAGACGCAGTGGGGCGGCCTCGGACGGCTCGTCGCCGTTGA
>CAZFNB010000040.1:0-8920 GCA_964520235.1 uncultured Bifidobacterium sp.
ACCGCGGGCGTGTCAAGGGTGCGGGCACACGCCGCGCTGTTTGCTTCAACAATGACATTTATTGGAACGCCTCCAAGCGTGTTGTGGAAAACATGGCTCGCGCGCTTGGCAAGCATCCACAGCTCATCGCATGGCAGGTGGACAGCGGAGTGGGTGGTCACCAGACTGAATGGTCTTTCAACGAGGACACGCGCCTGGAATGGCAGAACTGGCTCAAGCTGAAATACGAAACCATCGAGCGCCTCAACGAACGCCTCGGTCTGCGTTATCTCGGTCAGGTCGTCTCGGCCTGGGATGAGGTGCCGATGCCGCGCCACGCGCCAACGCATCACAACACGGCGCTGTTTCTCGATTGGATGCGTTTTTCCAGCGACACCATCGTGGCGTTTATCCGGATGCAGGCGGATCTGCTGCGCGAAATCACGCCTGAAATTCCCGTGACGACGACATTGCGCGCGTTGCAACGCCGGTTCGATCATTTTGACATGGCTGGTGCGGTGGACTTTGTGTCCATCGAAAGCAACGCCGCCATCAAGGCGAAATCAGCCGAACTGGCGTGTGAAATAGACATCCTGCGTTCGCTGAAAAAGGAGGACATCCGGACACCCGACGGCGATTGTGGTTTCTGGGTCATGGAACAAAAAGCAGGTCAGGTCAACTGGCAGGAGGTCAATTCCCTTGTGCGCCCCGGTGTCATCCGGCTCTTCACGTATCAGCTTATTTCCCGTGGCGCGAGTGGTGTGTTGTTCTATCACTGGCGGCAGCCGCGCATCGGCAACGAAAAATTTTTCGGAGCCGTCATGCCGCATCATTTGCGCCGGGATAATCGCACCTACAAGGAGATCGCCCAGGTTGGCGAGGAGTTGAAACTGCTCGCTCCTTCCATCAAGGACACGAAGATCGTGGCCGATGTATGCATCCTATACACGCACGACAATGACTGGGCGCTTCAGCAGCCGAACCAGCCCACGAAACATTTCCACCTGCGTGAGCACATCCAGCTCATCTACACCGCGCTTCATGACAAAAACATCCAGGTGGATTTCGCCAAGCCGACGGAAGATTTGTCCAAATACAAGATCGTCTTCGCGCCATCGTTGCATCTCCTTTCGGCGGGCGAGGCGGATCATCTGAAACTTTACGTGCAGAACGGCGGCACGCTCGTCGGCACGTTCAACACAGGCCTTGTGGACGCGTTCAACATCGCGCCTGACGGCGGTTATCCTCACAACCTGACGGATTTGTTCGGTCTTGAAGTGCTCGAGTTCGATCCGCTGCCGCCCGGCGAGGAAAATCATCTCACGTTCAAGGGCGCGTTTCCCACCACGCACATGCACATGGCGCGCGTCTGGTGCGACATCATCGAGCCGAACGGCTGCCAGATTCTCGCGACCTACGCGAAGGATTTTTACTCGGGCAAACCTGCCATGACGATGAACAACTTCGGTCTCGGCAAGGCGATCTACATCGGCACGTTGAGCGGACAGCACTTTTACAACGACCTCATCACATGGCTGCGGCAGTTGTGCAACCTCCATCCGCTGCTCAAGGTGCCGGACAACGTCGAAGTCAGCCTGCGCCAGAAGGAAGGCACAAAAGTTTTCTTCCTGCTCAACCACCAGAACTCCCCGGTGCGCATCCAGTTCTACAAACCGATGCACGATTTTCTCACCGGCACGACATTCTCGGGTAATTACGATCTGCCGCCGCACGGGGTTCTTGTGCTCGACGAACATCCCGAGGCGCGTCAAGCGCCCGCGCCTGCTGCCACCGCAACGTGAGCGGGGCAGGTCACTTGCACAATGCCTCCCAATCGCAACCGCGCTCCCGGTTCGGCAAATTCCCGCCGCCGCGTCCTCGCTGAATGGCGGGGCACGGACCTGACACCGTTGGAGGTTGCAAGGGCTGATCGCACGAAAGCCGCCGGCGCAATCGTGGGCGAGGTCCTGACCAGCCTGAGGATGGATCAGAAACGTGCCGAAGTTGAGATCGTCCGCGTCTGGAACAATCTCATTGACCCGAACATCGTCGCGCACGCGCAACCCGTCGGCATCCACAAGGGCACGCTTTTCGTCAACGTGGACAGCAACGTCTGGCTGGCCGAGATAGTCCGTTACCGCCGCAAGGAAATCCTCGACCGGTTACGCCACAGCTTTGGCAGCGAAGTCATCAAGAAAATCTCCTTTCGCGTCGGTTGATGGTGGAGGCGACGCCTTCGTCGCTTCTACCGCGCCTGTCGGACACGAATCGTGTACTTCTTCGCGAGTGCGTTCGCCGATGTGAACTTTACCTGCTCGGTTGTGTTCTCGGTAAGGATGACGGCTTGGAATGGAGTTTCATCGCCCGTCGTTACGCCTGCGGCATCCTTGAACACGCAGTTCGCCTGAATCTCGATGCGGCGGTTTTCGCGATTGCGGATCTGCGCCACGACTTCAAGCCGTCCGTCCTCCAGCGTGCGTTCGTTGATGCCGGTGCAGGTGATGGAATGTTGCACGCCGGGATCGAGCAGGACGAAGCGCTCGGTGTTTTCGTAGGCCGGAGTCTTGGATTGCTGCGGCAGATATGGGCCTTTGTCGTAAGTGTTTTTGCAACCCGCGATGATCAACACGGTGGCAACGGGGATGAGGGCGATGAGTTTCATTTTCATTGTGTTTGTGGTGTTGTGGAACTGTCGCTGACGAACACCACTTTGTCACGGTCGGTGTTCGCGATGTTCACGGTGATCTGTTTGGTGAGTTTGGCGACGACCTTGTCGCCGGGTTCGAGAAATTCCACGGTCATTTCATGCTGGCCGGGCGGCAACGTGAGCGTGGCGCAACTGATGAACTGCGGGAGGTTGTCCCAGGTGCGCGTGTCCGCCTCGGGCGTGGTTGCCGCCGAAAAAATCTTGCTCAAAACACCCGCCAGCATCAGGCCGGCGCCGATTTCATCCGAGGCATCATGACGACGCTTCGGGCCGCTGGCGAGAATCGCGCCGCTGAGGATCGCCGCGTCGCCGAACGCGTCCGTGCCGGATTTGAACACGGCCTTGTTGCCGAGCACGTGATCCATCACACGACCGCCGCGCGTCGTCGCCTGAAAATTCACGTCGTCCGTCGGGGCGATGGCAAGATTCACAGAACCGGTCTGGATGCGCGCGGCCACGATGGATGACGAGCGCGTGCGGAATTTCAACTGCTCGCCATACTGGCCGCCGCCGTATTTCAGCGGGCCGGGGCCGAACTCGACGAAGACGAGCACGTTGGCTTTGGTGTTGTAATCCGGCAGCGTGATGTTCTTCACGTTCGCACGGGCGCGCTTGAGCGCGTCCGAGCCGTCGCCCGCGAGTTTGGCGGTGGCGAGGCCGTCGAGATAATCGGGCAGCACCCAGTCGCCGGCGTATTTCTTGTCCTCGGCATCGCTGTCCTCGAACTCGGCGCTGCGGAAACAGGCGCGTGCGTTGTCCGGCTCGCCGTCCATCCAGTAGAGGATGCCGCGATAGAAATACGCCATCGCGCGCTCGTAAGGTTCACCGATGAACGTCTTCTTCGCCTCCGCATGGAAATAACCGCGCGCCTTCCGCGCATCCGCGTCCTTGCCGTAGATGCCGCCGAGTGTGAGCAGCGCATCATCGAGCAGCGGCCTGGCGACATCGAACCTGCCCTGGCGCATGGCGGCGGCGGCGGTGCGGTATTGCCAGAGGACTTTGTCGCGCGGCTGGCCTTCTGCGATCATCTTCGGCCCGTCCACCATGATGTCGCCGGTCATCGCGATGTGATGCTGCGGCGTGGTGGCGCAGCCGGAGAAAAAAATGAGCGCGAGCAGGGGGAAAGATTTCAAGGCAAAGGCGAGAGCCTTGGATGAATCCATTTGGGTTTGTGCTGAACCACTCTCCAACATGTGGTTGGCGGCTAGGGCTTCAACCTGCTTCCACCTGCGAGCGCGGATGGACGTTGAGGCGGCGTGAATGCCGCGCTCCTTTTGGACTGCGCAGGCAGAGCGTGGCAGCGACCACCCAGTTTTCACGACGAGCCTCCGATCCGAAGCGGTGTCGCGTTTTGCTTTCCACCGCAAAAAAACGAATGACTCACAGCACGGCCTCCGGATTAGCTTGGGCTACATCACACCGAGGTTTTGACTGATTCCAAAAGAATAACGAACATATCGAAAAAAAGATCAGCATGAACACGTAGAAAAAAATCGACATATCACCAGCAAACCAGATTGCAAAAGGGTGTAAGTCCATCGAAATGCTGTCAAAGGCAATTCCCTTTAAGAATATGTCGTAGTTCCAATCTATGATTCCTGTCATTCTAGGGACGAAGACGAGAAGTGCGTATCCCGCCATTCCCAGCACGATACCAGCAATTCGTTTCAAACGAATAGCAGCACAACTTCCGAGCAATAAAGCATAATACCCGATCAACAAACCTGTTTCGATTTTATGGGGACTGTGCTTCGCCCATCCTTCTTTCCACTCTGTGAATTCAGACTCTGATCCAAAGTGCTTCGGGTTTGTATCAGAGCAATACCAGCGATAACATGGATTGTTAAATTTGTGTGCAAAACCATCCCGCCAAGGAAGAAAAATAGCCATCGCACAAAGTGTGAGCGCAACGAGGGAAAGCCATAAGGCGATAGTTAATTTGAACCTTCCAGCAATCATGCTGGACAAATCCGCGATGAAGAAGAGTGGAGCCAACACTGTCACAAACTTGAAAGGAATTGTAAGGTCTTCAAACAACAATACTCCGGTGAGTTGCTCCACACTCCAAAGACAGGTTGCGCCAGCCGAAGCAATCAATCCAACTTTCGCTGACGTGGGAAGCTTCACCCTCACTCCCTTGTCCTACCGATACGCCGCATCCTCCAGCCCCTGCTTCTTGATTTCCGCGTTGTCGCCCCAGATTCTTATTTGGTATGTGTTCATGGCTTTGATTCTTTCGGGAGTTTGTTCAGAACAAAATCATAAATGGTTTGGGCATGTTGCTCGGCTTCGTGGTATTCGGCTGGCTGCGGTTCAACCGCAAACGTGGCATTTGGATACCGAAAGCGCGTGGCGTAAGGCGTCAATGCATCTGCCGCGTCTGCCAGTTTGCCGAAGTCCCTGTCCAGTTCACACGCGCTATCAATGAGCACTTCAATGTCATGCGTTTTCTCGTAAGCTTTGCCATGATGGACCAGAAACGCCTTCACCGCCTTCTCCGCTGCTTGTTGGAAATGGTAAACAGCCGTGTCGTAGAACGGAGGCGTACCAGCAGCGGCGC
Source organism: uncultured Bifidobacterium sp. (assembly GCA_964520235.1). Lineage (GTDB taxonomy): Bacteria > Verrucomicrobiota > Verrucomicrobiia > Limisphaerales > JADLHS01 > JADLHS01. The sequence goes on from CAZFNB010000040.1 coordinate 5,247, forward strand.
GTCGGGCTGTTTCAAGATCACGCCATGCCTTGACCAGCCACGCTCTTGCCTCACTTGACGCCGCATCAGCCATAGAGTTTTCGTCCCTTGCTCAAGATTACATTTTCAAGCGAGGTGTTTAGTCCCTTGACGCGATCTATTTCGTGCCGTGTTTCCACGAGCACGTCCTTTGGCATCCGCAAGCCACGCAGGCAGCGATGTGCCCGTTGCGAACGGCGGATGGGTGTTTCGTCGCTGTGTGGAACGACGACGAGAAGATCAACGTCGCTGTCATCGTGCGGAGTTCCCCAGGCGTGCGAACCGTAAAGCCAGACCTGCTCGGGTTGAAATTCAGTCACCAGCCTCTGCGTGGCGGTCTGGAGCAGTTGTTCAGGAAGCGTTTTCACGGTTCTTGTCTTAACAGAGAGTTGCAGAGATTGGAATTTTGTTTCCTGGAATTGTCTCACCTATACGCCGCGTCCTCCAGCCCCTGCTTTTTGATTTCGGCATTGTCGCCCCAGACGATGGTGCTGGTGCGCGCGTCAATGAGCTGGAACTCGTAGAGGATGTAGTCGCTCGTGCCCGCTTTCGTGCGCGTGGAGAGTCCGCCGAGCGTGCCGGTCAGGAAATAATCCGCGCCCTTGAACTCCTGCACGTTGGCGTCGCTGCTGGCTGTGACAGCGCCTTCGCGCTTGAGGTTGCGTTCCTTTTCCAACGCAGCCATGCGCTCGCGCGCGAGGAACTGCACCTTGCCGCCGGATTTCTTGATGAGTTCGGAGCGGAGGCGTGTGTTGAACAAGTCCTTGTTGATCGGGAAGCGCGTGTGGTTGTCCACGGCGTCCAGCACGATGATGGGCGGCGTGGCGGCCTGCGCGATCTGCGGGATGGCGAGGATGCTGCGCACCATCTTGTCGGTGACGGCCACGAGGTCTTGTGATTCGACGCCTGTGCCAGCGACGAAGCCCTGTTCGTCCGCGTTCATGCGCGTGACGGGCACGCCGGAGGGATTCTTGACGCCTTGCGACGCGCAACCGGCGACGAACGCTGCGGCGGTGAGTGGAAGGATGAGCTTGGTGATGGTTGTTTTCATAATTTCAAAAAGTCTTTAACCACGAAATACACTAAACACACGAAAAGGAAACACGGAAGTCAGTTGTGGTTGTTGCATGATGAGCCGGCGCACGGGCTTTTGATCCTTTCGTGTAGTTCGAGGTTCATCAAAACGTCGGCGCATCCGGCACGCGCGGGGCATCGGCAATTTGCGGGCGCGGTGTCCAGGTGTAGGTGGAGGTCGCGCAAGGCTTGGAAGTGATGGATGGATTTTGAACCACAACAGCGGGCGCGGGTTGCTCAACCTGCGGTTGCGTGGCGGTTGCCTGGGTGCTGGCGATGCGTTGTTCCTGTCTGCGAGCGGAATGTTCGGCGATGCTGCCGAGAACAAGTCCCGCCGCCGCGCCGATGGCCGCACCTTCACCGGGTTTGCCTTTCGCACCCTGACCGATCAATGCACCGGATGCCGCGCCGAGCAGTGTTCCGCCGACGGCGTAATTGGGTCGTGTTGTCGCCGGGCGATAATAGTAATTCGGCGCGCAGTAATAATTGGGGGAGTAATAAACGTAGCCCGAACTGCCGCAGTGTCCGTAGCCGTAGCCCAGGCTTACGGTGGTTGCGGGTGCATGGAAATAATCCGGGGAGTCGTAGTAATGATTCCGGCGTGTTTCACCAGCCACAGCCCCTGCCAGAAATCCCACGCCTGCGCCGATGGCCGCGCCGTTGCCGGAAAAACCGTGCCGGCAATCCCCGCCGGCGATGCCGCCGATGAGGCTGCCGAGAAACGCGCCGTTCAACGATTCAGGGCTGAAAAGTTGCGCCGACGCGGAAAGCGTCGTGACGATGGTCATGCACAGCAAAGCGACTTTTTTCATAAGCCACGCAGTTTCGACGAAACCGTGATTGGTTTATTCGTCATGGAAAGCCTAGCACGAACCCGCTGCCGCGTAAATGCCGCCTGCGCCGCGTGGTTGATTGATATTTCACGGGTCTCCGGGCAAGCTTGGCCCATGCGAACACCACTCATCCTGTCATTTTTACTGGCCTGTGTTGCTCCGGTGTTTGGGCAGAACCCCGGGAACACCGCGCGCGACAAAATAAAAGCAGAGCTTCCACAACTGTTGGAACTCTACAAACATTTTCACGCGAACCCCGAGTTGTCGTTTCAGGAGGAGAAAACCGCCGCGCGCATTGCGAGTGAACTCAAGCGCGCAGGTTTTGATGTGACGACGGGTGTTGGCAGGTTCGGTGTCGTTGCTGTGATGAAGAATGGCAGCGGGCCGACGGTGTTGGTTCGCGCGGACATGGATGCGTTGCCGGTCAAAGAGCAAACCGGAGCAGCTTACGCGAGCAGCGTGAAGGCTAAAGACCCCGCCGGAAACGAAATCCCGGTGATGCACGCGTGCGGGCATGATATTCACGTGACGTCGCTCGTGGGGGTGGCGCGGGTGTTGTCGCAGATGAAGGAGGTCTGGCACGGAACGCTGGTGTTGATCGCCCAGCCCGCCGAAGAGCGGGGCGGCGGCGCGATGGCGATGCTTTCGGACGGATTGTTCACGCGATTTCCGAAGCCCGACTTTTGCGTGGCGCTGCACGACAGCGCAGATTTGCCCGCGGGCACGATTGGTTATACACCGGGTTATGCGATGGCGAATGTGAACTCGGTGGACATCACCGTTCGTGGTGTGGGCGGACACGGTGCGCATCCTGACAGGACAAAAGACCCCGTGGTGCTCGCATCACAAATCGTTGTCGCATTGCAAACCATCGTCAGTCGTGAAGTGAAGCCCGGCGATCCGGCGGTAGTGACGGTGGGTTCGATTCACGGCGGCACGAAGCACAACATCATTCCCGACGAAATGAAACTCCAGCTCACGGTACGTTCCTATTCCGAGGACGTGAGGCTTCAGACGCTTGATGCCATTCAGCGCATCGCACGCGGTCAGGCGATTGCCGCCGGGTTGCCGGAGGAGTTGATGCCGGTGGTGAAAGTGAGCGATGAATTCACGCCCGCGACCTATAATGATCCCAAACTGACTGCGCGGCTGGTGGACGTGTTCAAGTCGTGCTTCGGTGAAACCAACGTGCTTTCGCGTCCTGCTTCGATGGGTGGTGAAGATTTCGGACAGTTCGGACGGACGGCGGAGAAAATTCCCATCTGCATGTTCAGTGTCGGGGCGGTGAACCCCGAGGTTTATGCGGATGCAAAACGAACAGGGAAATCATTACCGTCGCTGCACTCGCCGTTCTGGTTGCCTGATGCGGAGCCGACGCTCAGAACCGGCGTGAATGCGATGACGGCGGCGGTGCTGGAGTTGATGAAGTGACGGGACAAGCTTGATTCCTGTACCGCAGATGGACGACTCTTCCCGCGCCCATGAATAAACCGCTGTCCACGCTGCTCTGGCTGGGAGTCGCCGCGCTCGGCGGTTTTGCGTACTTGACGCTGGCATTGCATCGGGGCGAACACATCAACTCGGCATTCATCCTCATCGCCGCGGTCTGCACTTACGCCATCGGCTACCGGTTTTACTCAAAATGGATCGCGGCCAGAGTCCTCATGTTGAACGACCGACGTGCCACGCCCTGTGAAGTCCACGATGACGGCAAGGATTTCGTGAAGACGAACAAGTGGATCGTCTTCG